>QHZC01000301.1:974-16765 GCA_003224515.1 Acidobacteriota bacterium | reverse complement strand
TAGCTGCCCCAAGGATGTCGATGAGTTGATGGAAGACATCATCCGTTCGATTAATGGTATCCGAAGTTCGCCTGCGAAACTGCGGGGCTGCATCCTGCAATCAGAGCTGCCCCTTTTTTTGCGCTAGTCATTGCATTATTTAATGTGAGATCAATAGAGGTTGCAGCTTACGGAAGTCCCACAAAAGTTCCCTCACCCTCTCCGGCAGCCCGGCGTTCGCACCTTTGTACTTCGCGCCATTGCTTTCCTTCTTGGTTGCCCAGATTACGCCGCCATCGGCTGAGGCGAGCCGGACCGCGAGCCGGGCATCGTTGATCTTTCAGTTTAGGCCTCAGAATCTTTCATCCCGCGGAATATGGCTCCGCCGCAGCTTGATCCTGAGGTCGAACCGTTTTCATTGATCGGATGAACGACCCACAAAACAATCGTGAAATGCTGCGAGCTATGGGCTGCTTTGCGAAGTTAGAAATGAAAACGGATGCAACCGGAGCCGGTGAGTCTCAGGGTGCGGCCCAGAGCACCCTTCGGTCTTTGCCAAGGAGTAGGAGAGAGGCAGCGGGTTTTCGCTCCTTTCCACTGGTACCGACCGTCTCCCGTCTGCCGACGACGGTCGAGAATCCTTCGTTGTCCGTTATCTCGATGCCTGGCCCTCCGGCTTCTTCGCCGAGATTCACACTGAGACTTCCTGCAGAGCCACCCATGTTGAAGCTGGAACCCCCAGCCGAGGAATCCACCCACAATGTTGAGATTTCTTTGCCCGCCGGGTTTCTCAGACGTAAGAACGACCCCGTGGGACGGGCTACCAAGGTCGCCTGGGCGGTTCCGGATTCGTCGAAAAGGTCTATTCCAGGTGTGCCGTTTTCGATCGAAAGGCTCGCCCTGATCTGCTTGTCGTAGAGGCCTAAACCAAAATGTATCTTGTTTGTTCCGAGCTGAATCTGTTCAGTGGTTCCTGGTCTATTCAAGACGAGGACGGGCTGGTCACCGCCCGCGAGCGACACGACCGGAGAACCTCCAGCGTCCAATAGAGAGAGTGTTGGACCCGACATTTCCATCGAAAGCTGCGCACGTATTTTCCCGGATGCATCCATTAAATGAAATGCGTTGGCCTCGACTACGCGGTTCGTTTCTGCCTGGCCCATGAACAATGGGACCGAAACCAAGAGTATGACGGCGATTCCTGCTTTTTTGAGACGACGGTTTTGCGTTTCGAGCTTCACCACGCGCTCGGCGAGAGCTTGGAGACCTAGGTCGTGCGGTTGCATCGTACCTCCTGTTGGCTGCTGCATTCTCTCACATTGCGCGAAAGGGAACGGAGCGCGACATAGGTTGCTTGATTGCAACATAAACGATAGGTGTTAACCCGGGGTTAGCCCAAGTTCGTCACTAAGCGGGTCAAAACAGGGTTAAGTCCTTTGAAATCAGTTCAGGCTATGGCCGGGTGTGCACTACAATCATTGAAGGACGGCATGGGTTACCCAAGTCGAACCCACCGAAACTAACGAGTGGGCAACGCAGTTCCTCGACACGATCTCCAATCCACGCACAAAAGGCTCGTACAAGTCCTGCATAAACAAGTTGAATGAATACTTCGGCCCTGTTCCAATCTCACAGATCGGCCCTGAGGGTATCGAGGAATTCAAGATATTCAGAACAAATGTTGGGGCGGGGCCGGCAATCATCAATCGGAATCTAGCGGTCCTCCGGCGGATGCTCAAATTGGCGGCACGTCAGAGATTGATTGCAAGGAGCCCGTTTGCGGAAGTCGACTTCCTGGACGAGAGAAGTAAGCGCCGCCAGGCCATCATACTGTCCATTGAGGAACAGAGGAGGTTGGAACCAGTCGCACCACCACTCCTACGCACGCTGATTGTGTTGCTTGCCGATACCGGGCTGCGAGTTGGGAAGGAAGCACTTCCACTGAAATGGCAGGATGTCGACCTTCAAAAACAATTTGAACTCGCGACAAGCGGTTTAGGAAACCGCTGTCTCTGGTCTGAAGTTGTTCTCGCGATTATTGTCTTTCTCGTTTGAAATNNAGTAAAAATGTAGTAGTCTTTTGATGAGGGGCTGTAGCTCAGATGGATAGAGCATTGGTTTCCTAAACCAAGTGTCGGGAGTTCGAATCTCCCCAGCCCCACCATTCATCCACTCCTATCGTTTGGGGCAAACAGATACGGGATTAGTGATCGGGCAGCTTGCCGGGCAAATCCCGAATACTTTCGAGTCTCGAACGAAGCGCGATTCGTACGTCTTTCATGGTCCAACACGATCATGTTTCTCGTTCTTCCAAAAGCTCTGGGAAAAGAAGTAGACTGAAGCTCCGTATTCCTGCCTGCTCAATCTAGCTTCGGATGAGACACGTGAGCCGCATGCACAAATGTACGGTTCGGTTTTTCGACCGTCGTGGTATCGAACGTTCGACGGAGGTACAGGCCGCGAGTCTCTACGAGGCAGCGTGCCGCGCGTGGTCGAATTTCAAAGCGGTTGAGGAAATCGAGGAAGAGTCATTCAAGACGAAGGAGTTTATCGTTGAGGTTCACCAGGACCCAAAAGTTTTTCACGTAGAGATGGAGAAGTTGCTTGAGTGTGGCTCGAACGTGGAAGGCGGGGTTCACGAGACACCCCGCGTAAGCATTGGCTGAGAAGGGTTGTTGGACGCGGACATTTGGGGGCCCCCGACAACGGAGGAGGAAGCGCGAGCGGCACGGGGGCAAAGTGTATAGCACCCCGCATCCGAGCAACCGGCGCAGCGACCCTTTATTGACGGGAGTTCCCGGTTAGTGTATTTCGCTCTACAATAAATCCCTGGGTGGCCCCCTCTTCTCTGAGGAGAGAAAATATGCGCAGACTCGCATTTGGGTTCTTATTTGCACTGTCATGTGTCTCTGTAGCGTGGGCAGACATAACCTGCACGGCGACTCAGCCCGTCGCTAAGCAGAACCGTACAAACATGAAGCATCGAACTCCACCGCACCAAAACCCCGGCGTCAAGCTGATGACAGTCGCAAACATGGTTGCAGCGCCACCGGCTGCGGGAATCAATTCACCGGGTTCTCGTACTTCGGCCCAGCCGATCGACCCACGCGAGTCGTCGGTGCTGACCCTCAAGGGCGATCTTTGGGCGATAAACATCGAACCGAACGATTGCGACCTCCATCTGGAACTCAGTGAGGTTGGTGGGTCAGTGGATGATGACCGTGTAATTGTCGAGATTCCGCAAACGGCATCCTTTGTTGCAGCTCGAAACGCACTGCTAAACAGACTGAAGGCAGCCGGGGTGGCCTTGCACGCGCGCACCAAGCTGACGCAACCCATTCGGGTTCAGGTGCTCGGCTTCGCTTTCTATGACGCATGGCACTTCAGCCCTACGGACCCTCAGCGTGGAAACCATCATGGCTCGCCTCAGGTTGGCGCACTCTGGGAGATTCATCCCGTTTGGGCAATTATTTTCCCCGCGGCCTAACTGGACAAGCAAGAATGGTAGATTTTTCCGTCGGGTTACGGCAGAAAATCGTAACCCGTGAAAGAAAGATACGTCGTTCTATGGAGAAGTAAACTCAAATTTTTGCTTCGTTCTCCTACCCTACGGATGAATGCTCGTCGCCTGCAATTTAACGACTTGCTTAAAGTTCATTTTGATCCTGCCCAGCATACCGTTAGTGAGGTGATCCACTTTCTTCCCCGTATTGTCAAAGACGGACAATACCTGTTCAATCTTGAGTTCCCGGGTCGTATTTAAGTGATTCAGGCTATCGGTTGGAATGGTCATGATGAATGTGATTTCTACTGGGGTCTCTTCGCGCCAACGGAGCGGCGTCTTACCAATGCCTGTAATCTTGATGTCCGGAAGGGTCTCTATGGTTTCCGGAATAAACTCCGCCTTATCAATGAAGCCGGATTTGAACGCAACATTCATGAATTTGGCCCGTAGGCGGAGATTGTGAACAAAGTTGCCCGCGCTATCCACCTTGCTGTCTATCTCCGTAACTGATTCAGAATCGGTGTTCGCAATGTACCGAATGTCTGGCTGAGCAAAGTTCGTCCACCAGACTCCAAAGGCACTCAGCAATAAAGTTATGACGCCGAGGCTGATAGTGATGATAGTGGCAGCGATGTTGAATGTATGCGGACGGGGAGAAACGGCCGACGGGGTAGGTGGCTGCAGTGACGGTGGAACGTCACCCCGATGACGCTGCCTCTCACGTTTCTTTTTAAGGCGCTTTTTCTTGCGCTTTTCTTTATCGCTCACGTTTACCGAGTATCCAGTTCAATTGCACGATCCTCCCGGCCAAACCGCCAAACCGCTTAATGGGTAAACGCTCCGCTTACCGACCGGAAACCACTACGAATTACGCCGACCAACGCATACCCCGGGATTAACTTTCAGGATGGGCAATGCATGGCGGATTGATCCCGCTTAGGATCTTAAATTTTGGAAGGAACGTAGAGTAGGCGGAAAGTAGCCGTCGTTATTCCCAAGGTTCGTTCGTCTGAGGACTTGAAGTCTTTGAGCAAATATGCCTTTAAGACACTCGCAGCACTGACGCTCCAGTTTTGGCCCTTCGCGTCCAGTTTTGTTTCAGACTTAGGCAAGTCGCAGATACCAAGAGCTTCGGCGTCACTTGCTCGCTGACCCCTCCTTGTTCTAGGAACACTAAACGCTCTGTTCTTCGTGCTCGCCGGATGGCTGGTAATCTCTCTGATGAGATTCATCAGACGCGCCACTTCGAATTAACTGCGGACCAAAAAGCAGGGGTCATTTCCTATGTCGTTGGCCAGCGAACGCACGAAATCGGCATCCGTCTTGCGCTTGGGGCGCAGCAGGAAAACGTTCTAAGGCTCGTGCTTTGGCAGGGCGCCAAAATAGTCCTGGTTGGCGTGACCGTCGGAATCGTCGCGGCTCTTTAACCCGGCTAATGGCCAACCTGCTGTTTGGCGTTACGACGTATGATCCGATGACGTTTGCCGGTGTAGCAATTGTGCTTGTCGGCGTGACTCTATTCGGATGCTACATCCCCGCGCGGCGGGCGATGCGCGTCGACCCTATGGTCGCGTTACGTTACGAATAGGTCGTGGCTCTTTCGAGCCACAAGCGAACCATGAAAATAAGCGCGGGAAGCGGTGCTCAGATTTTGTGCCTATAGTCGCGGATGGCCCAAGCAAGAATCCCGAGCGCGACGAAGCCGATTGCAATGCGAGCGGGAACGGATTTTACGGTCGCGAATAGCGGGTGGTTCGAGCCCCTTCCACTTGAATACCAGGCTCCCATTATCGCTCCCTTGAGGAGCGTCACCGCGACGACCACCAACAATATGTCGAGCCAAATCACGTTCAATTTGTCTAAGTCCCAATGGCCATGCAGGATGCCAGCGTAACATTGTTCAGGCCGCTTCTGCCGGACGGGATAAGAAGAACAGAGGTCAGAGGTTCGTAGAAGGGGAACGGGAATTCAAATCGTACATGTAGATTTCCTTACACGGCACGGGAAAGAAAGGGAAAGGTCGGGTGTGAATACCATTGCTCCAAGGCAGCGTCGCGCTGCGAAACGATCTTCTATTCAGTCGACCGGCTTGACGTCTTCCATAAGAGAGAAGAAGCCTTCGGCGAGTGTGGGGTGGATATAGACGGCGCCTTTTAGCAGCGTGTATGGCCGATTCGCGAGCATCAGGGTGCCGAGGATTTGAACTAGCTCGCCGCCTTCGGATGCCAGGATGGAAGCTCCAAGAATGTGGTCGTTGGAAGCGTCGACAACAACTTTCATTAGCCCGGCCGTTTCGCCGCGCTCGATGGCGCGCGCTACATAGGTCATCGGGCATTTTCCGATTTTTAGTTTAAAACCTTTGGCGCGAGCTTCTATCTCAGTCATGCCGACACCGCCGAGTTGCGGATCGGTGAAAACGCAGTACGGCACCTGGCGATTTTCGATCGTGAGATTCTTCCCTTCCACCAAATTGCCATAAACAATCTGGAAGTCGTTATAGGAAATGTGCGTGAAAGCCGGGCCACCCTTGCAATCGCCGAGGGCCCAAACACCGGGAACGTTGGTCTCGAGTCGGCCGCTCACTTTGATAAAACCACTCTTGTCAGTTTCAATCCCAGCTTTATCGAGACCGAGATCATTTGTATTTGGGCTGCGCCCGGTGGCGATTAAGAGATGCGAGCCGGTGATGCTTGATGGGCCTGCAGGTCCTTCGAAAGTCAAAGTGACAGCACTGTTTTTGTTTTCGACGCGCGTGGTGCGAGCGCCAAGCAGGAATTGTATTCCTTCGGCTTCCAGTGCTTTCTGCAGCTCGGTCGCAATTTCGGGATCTTCGCGAGGAACAATTTGTTTGCTAGTGAGAAGAACGGTGACGCGGCTGCCGTAGCGGCGAAACATTTGTCCAAATTCCAGGCCGATGTAGCCACCACCGAGAATGAGGAGGTGTTCGGGGAGAGTCGTGAGTTGCATGACGGATTCATTGGTGAGATACGAGACGGTGTCCAGGCCGGAGATCGCAGGAATGTTCGGGCGGCCGCCGGTGTCGATGAAAATCTTTTCGCTTTCGAGCAGGTCATCGCCAACCTTGAGTTGATGCAGACCAACAAAACAAGCGTGACCGCGATGGAGACGCAGGTTGGCGCGCTTGTCGACTTGTTTCTGCTGACCGCCGCGAAAACTGAAAACGACTTCGTCTTTTTGAGCAACAATCTTGGCGAGATCGACGCTGACGTTCGGTGCACGGACACCCCAGCGCGCGGCATTTCGCGCGTAGTGAGCGACCTGCGCGCGGTGCACCATCGTCTTGGTGGGCGTGCAACCGACATTGATGCAGGTGCCGCCCAGGTCTTTTTTCTCGATCAGTGCTACAGACCATCCTAAATCAGCGAGCCGATAAGCGAGGGGATTGCCGCCTTGGCCGGAGCCGATGATAATCGCGTCGTAGTTCATGGAGATCCTCCGGTGAGAAAGCGCGCCAAAACAATACATCGGATGCCGCAGGAGGGTGTGAAAATTGAAGAAATTCCCCAATACCAGGAGCTTTGCGGCGCGAAACTCAGTCCGCTTAAGGTGACTGAATCCTCCGCGATGGCGTTGGCCTGCTGGAGAAAAATTGCTGTAGAGAGCTTCAGAAGTGCGAGAATACGGGTGAACCCTCCGCATTGCTCCGAGGCCGCGAGGAAACCGCGGCTGCCGGATTGAACATCGCAAAGAATTTCCACGAGGTGCCGCTGATGGGACAGGCAGTGGACGTGCACCGACTGCACTTCGCGTTTACGGTGACGTTTCATTACATTTTTCCGCAGTTGACCATGGGGCTTGCGCTGCTGCTCGTCTACCTGAAGACGAAAGCGCTGCGAACCGGCGATGAACATTACCATCGCGCCGCGCGATTTTGGGCGCGGATCTTCGGGATCAATTTTGCTCTCGGCGTGGTCACCGGCATCCCCATGGAATTTCAATTCGGGACGAACTGGGCGACGTTTTCGAAGGCAGCGGGAGGAGTGATCGGGCAAACATTGGCGATGGAAGGCGTGTTCTCCTTCTTTCTCGAATCGAGCTTCCTGGGCTTGTTCCTGTTTGGTGAAAGTAAGCTCGGCCGAGTCGGACACTGGGCAGCGGCGTTTCTGGTTTTTCTGGGCTCCTGGCTCTCGGGCTATCTCATCGTTGCGACGGATGCGTGGATGCAACATCCCGCCGGTTACCGGATTGGCGCCGACGGCGCCATTGAACTCTCCAGCTTCTGGAGTCTCCTGTTGAACAAATGGGCGCTGTGGCAGTACGCGCACACGATGCTGGGGGCGGTGCAAACCGGCTGCTTCGTCATGGCCGGGGTCGGCGCTTTTTATTTGCTGACGAAGCGCGATGAAGTCTACGGCCGCACTTTTGTGCGGGGGGGCGTATTGGTAGGAACGGTTGCAGCGATCCTGCAGCTCTTCCCCACCGGCGACATGCAAGGAAAGTTGGTTGCCTACAATCAGCAGTCGACGCTGGCGGCGATGGAAGGACTTTTTGAATCGCAAGCAGGAGCGCCGCTGGCAATCCTGGGACAGCCGGACGTGGAAAAAAGAAAGCTCGACAACCCTCTGGAAGTTCCCAACATGCTGAGTTTTCTGACTTACAGGCAATGGCGAGCGAACATCAAAGGCTTGTCCGATTTCCCCCAAACGGAATGGCCGGACCAGATACCGTTGCTCTACTACGGCTACCACGTGATGGTCGGGCTTGGAACAATCTTCATCGCCGTGATGGTTCTGGCTTCGCTGCTCGAATGGCGCGGAAAACTGTATGATTCTCGATGGATGCTGTGGCTGCTGATGCTGTGTGTGCCGCTGCCCTACATCGCCAACACCGCCGGATGGATGACTGCCGAACTCGGGCGGCAACCCTGGCTGATCTACGGATTGATGCGCACCGCCAGCGGTATCTCCCCGCGCGTGGCGGCGGGCAACGCCTGGTTCACGCTGATTGGCTTCATGGGGATGTACACGGTGCTGGCGATGCTGTGGCTGTTCCTGATTTACCGCGAGATCCAGCTTGGGCCGGAACCCAGCGAGCATCTGCAAAAAGACCACGCTGCGGTGTTGGCGGCGGACTGAAGAAGGCTCGATGGGAACCATCTGGTTCTGGCTAGTGGCCATTATGATCGCGATATACGTGCTCCTGGATGGGTTTGATCTGGGCGCAGGGGCGATTCATCTCTTGGTGGCAAAAACAGATGAAGAGCGACGTCAGGTGCTGGCGAGCATTGGCCCGGTCTGGGACGGAAACGAAGTGTGGTTGATTGCCGCGGGTGGAACTTTGTACTTCGCCTTCCCCACTCTCTACGCCAGCGCTTTCAGTGGGTTTTATCTGCCGCTGATGATCGTTCTCTGGCTTCTGATTCTCCGAGGAGCGTCCATCGAATTCCGGAATCACATCAAGAGCGCGGTTTGGCATCCGTTTTGGGACTTTCTATTCTGTGCATCCAGCTTACTGCTCGCCGTGTTTCTCGGCACGGCGCTGGGCAACGTGGTGCGCGGTGTGCCGCTGGATGCGAGCGGATATTTCTTCGAGCCGCTGTGGACCAATTTCCGGCTCGGAGACGAAACCGGCATCCTCGACTGGTACACCATCCTGGTGGGGGTATTGGCTCTGCTCGCGCTCATGATGCACGGCGGACTGTGGGTGCAGATGAAAACCAGCGGCGAAGTCAATGCGCGCGCGGCAAGACTGGCTGGTCGGGCATGGTGGGGCGTCGTAGTTCTTACGGCACTGGTGACCGCCTTCACATTCCGCATTCAGCAACAGGTAAGAGAAAATTTTACGACTTGGCCGTGGGGACTCGCCTTTCCGCTGGTTGCGGTGGCGGGGATCGCAGGCGTCATTTTTGAATTGCGAAAGCACGACGAATGCAAAGCGTTCTTTGCGTCCTGTGCTTACCTGACGGGCATGTTGACCAGCGTCGTGTTCGGTGTGTATCCGATGGTCTTGCCCGCGCGGAATCCGGTTTATTTCCTGACGGTGGCAACGGCAAAAGCCGGGGACTACGGTCTGAAAATCGGATTGTCCTGGTGGATCCTCGGAATCATATTGGCAGCGGGGTACTTTGCCTACGTCTATCGCTCTTTCGAAGGCAAAGTGGTTGTTGATAAAGAGTCGCACCGTTACGGCGATTGAAGCACTGGCTCTTCTGAACGCCAGGCGACAGTTAGGTTGACGCGAGCGTGTGGCCGGCGTAGCGTAATAACAGATTGCCAAGGGCGATGCGAATTCGATCCACAAGCTGGCCGCTACGAGCTCTGGGACTAGTGACCCTCGTGGCTCTCGTCGTGGCGCCGGCCTGTGCGCCTCTTTGCGCCGGTCAGAATTGTGGGCGAGCGGACGCGTCGACCGCGGCAGCTGGGGGTTGCCACGGGGCCGGTACGATGCCCCACCAAGCGCCGCAAGGGCACGCCTTTCTGAGTTGCAGTTCGCCGGACTTGCCCGCGATCATTTTGACTCGCACTCCTCTAGGGGATGCTTCCGGCCTATCCCGCTTGAGTACACCCGATGGAATATTCCTAGCAGTTGAACAGGAGAATTCTGTACCGGGAGCGCCGTTATCCGGTCTTTATTTTGGCCGACCGCATGACTTCTCTGCTAGATTTGCACCCCCGGGTATCCTTCGAATCTGAGTTGTCTCTCCCGAAGAACTAATAGCAGGCCAGCCTCGCGACGGGCGGGGGAGCTCTGCCTGTCTTCCCAACTAGATGGATTTCACGGGATGGAAGGCCCTAGATAGTTCCCATTTTTTCGCAAAGAACGTGACTTCGAGCAATAGGAAATTCAGGAGGCCAAGATGAGCGGCACACGGAGGAGATTTTTTCAGGACGCGGCGGCGTTTGGAGCGGGGCTGTTCGGGCTGAGCGAGGCGCTGCGCGCCGGCACGCCGGGGAATATAGCCCAATCACCGCACGAAAATGAGAGAGCAAGGCACCACTCTCCGTACGGAAGCTACGGGCCGCACCAGGCCCAGTCAAAAGCCGCAATGCGCGATCATGCGCTGTCGATGGTAACGCCTGACGTGCCGGATTTGCCGCACGAAATGGATGGCGGCGTAAAGGTCTTCCACCTCGTTGGGGAACCGGTGAAGAGAAAAATCGCGCCGTACAAGACCATCGACGCGTGGGGTTACAACGGAAGCTGCCCCGGTCCGACGATTCAGGTGCAGCAGGGCGATCGCGTGCGTGTCGTCTTCGAGAACCGCCTGCCGGAGTCGACTTCCCTGCACTGGCATGGTCTGGAAATACCAAT
The DNA here is from genome assembly GCA_003224515.1 of Acidobacteriota bacterium. Classification (GTDB taxonomy): domain Bacteria; phylum Acidobacteriota; class Terriglobia; order Acidiferrales; family UBA7541; genus Acidiferrum. The sequence continues at coordinate 6,009 of QHZC01000301.1, read as the reverse complement.
CGAGCAGGACGGCGTGCCTTACATCAGCCAGAAGCCCGTCGCTCCGGGTGAAAAGTACGTTTACGAATTCACGGTGCACCAGGAAGGCAGCTTTTTCTACCACGCGCACAGCGCCATGCAGGAGATGATGGGCCAGATCGGATTTTTTGTGGCGCATCCGGAAAGAGATTACAAGCCCCCGGTCGATCACGACTATGGCTTGATCCTGCAGGAATGGGCAATCCTGCCGAGCAACACCGTTCCGAATACGGCGGCGATGGAATTCAACTGGCTGACCTTCAACGGAGTTTCCGCGCCGATGACGACGCCGTTGCTCGCGCGGCTGGGAAGCAGGGTGCGGCTGCGCATCCTGAATCTCGGAATGGATCATCATCCGGTGCACCTGCACGGGCATCAGTTCGTCGTCACCGGGACGGAAGGTGGGCGCGCGCCGGAGTCAACGTGGTGTCCGATGAACACGGTGCTCGTTGGCGTGGCGCAGGTCCGCGTCGTCGAGTTCGAAGCGAACTACACCGGCGCCTGGATGATCCACTGCCATCTTCCGCACCACATGATGAACAGCATGATGGACTTGATGGGCGACAGGCAGATCCAGACCGCCGACCAGACCGAGCGAAAGGCCATGGGACAGATGGAGTCGCTCGCGAGAAGCGTGCCGTTCCAACACGTGCATCCTTCCCCGGTGGCCTCAAATGCTGAGAGTGTGCCGGGTTTTCCGCAGGACGCCTTCATGGAAATGGGGATGGACGAAGTCGTGGAAAAGCCCGAGACCTACGGCCTGCCGAAAAATTGGAGCGCGGGAATGATGGGAATGATGACGATGGTGCGGGTTCTACCGGACAAAGAATATGAGGCCATTATGTCGAAGAAAAGGGCCGTAGGCCCTTTGGCACAGGATGAGCATCACCATGAATCGTAGAAAGAGGGAAAAAGATTTAACGCAGAGATCGCCCCGACAGCGTCGGGGCAGGCGCCGAACACAAAGGGCACAAAGAAGAAGAGGAGAAATCATGGGAGCCACGATCAGACGCGGAGCAATATTGATTGCAAACGTGCTGGCAACGGCGGGCGCCGTGCGAGCGCAGGAAATGCACATGCCCGCGCAGGAACAGCACCATCAGATGGAGATGGCTCCGGTAAGACCGGAATATCCGCGGATGGGAAGAGCGCAGCAAAATGAGAAGGGTGCGCTGGTCACGCTTGAGCAAGTGCAGAAGATCGCCGGCGAGTCGAATCCCACATTGCGGCAAGCGGAGGCGGAAATTCGTGCCGCCAAAGCGCGCCAGCAACAGTCGGGTCTTTATCCAAATCCAAGGGTGGCGTACACGGCCGATGAAATCCGTGGGGGATCGGTCGGCGGCGGGAAACAGGGCTTTTTTGTGGAGCAAACGGTAGTCACGGGCGGAAAACTCGGCCTGAGCCGGGGGGTTTTTGGAAAAGATGTGAAGCTCGCAGAAATCGAAGCCGAAGAGCAGAAAATGCGTGTGCAAAGCGCCGTGAAGATGGCCTTTCTGCGTGTGCTGGCCGCTCAGGAACTGCTCTTTGCCCGGCGCGACATGGCCATGATCGCGCAAGATTCCGTGGAAACTCAACGGCGCCTGATGAATACCGGCCAGGCGGACGAAACCGAAGTACTCGAAGCGGAAGTGGAAGCGCAAAGGATGCGCATGACCGCGCGGATGCAGGAAAACACCCTGCGCGAAGAATGGCGCTCACTCGTGGCGGTGATCGGGCAGCCGGATCTGCCATTGACAACGGTGGCCGGCGATCTGGAAAAAGGATGGCCGGAGGTGAATGAAGAAGAAGCTGTGGAGGCGATCGTGAAGGAGAGTCCTGCCGTTCGAATTGCCGAGGCGGCGGAAGCGCGGGCCCAAATCGTTCTCGGCGGTGCCAGGCGTGAGTCGATTCCCGATATCCAAGTCCGCGGTGGAATAGAATACAACCACGAACTGCTCGGCAGCGCTCCCTTCCGAAAAGGATGGGAAGGGATCGCGGAAGTTGCCGTGCAGATTCCACTTTTCAATCGCAACCAGGGAAATGTCGTTGCGGCCCGAGCCGATATCGATCGCGCTGGGCAGGAAAAGAAGCGCATTGCGCTCACCTTGCGCGAGCGCGCGGCATCGGCACTCGATCAATACGCGAACGCGCGCCTTATGGTTATGGAGTATCGCGACGAAATGCTTCCCCGAGCCAAGAAAGCTTATGGCCTGATGGTGGAGAGATACGGCCACATGCTGGCGTCTTATCCCCGGGTCCTGGATGCGCAAGAAAAACTCTTCGAATTACAGATCGAGTACCTCTCCGCGCTCGAAAGTGTCTGGACCAACGGCATCGCGTTAGAAGGATTTCTGCTCACGGATGGACTCGAAGCTCCCGCACGCCCGGGCGAAGTTGACCGCCCTGTCCGCGAAACCAACGTGCCAATGCCGGAACGCACGATGTCGCCCGCGGAGGGGCGTCCGCGGCCCTAGGCCACCAGCGATCACGAGATTCCTTTCGCGAAGAACGGGAGGCGGGTCCTGCGGCTACAAACAATGCCGGAAACAGGGTGCGAGGATGAAATTTTATCGAAAGGTATCCTACGCGGCGCGCTGGTTGCCTTCAGCGCGATTTTCTCCGCGGTTATATGCCCTGCGCGCCCTTTAAACAGCGGGCCACCTCGCACACCTGCTGACTCATCCACCGTCGAGGGCAAATTTCGATTGCACAAGTTCGAAAAAGCCATCGGCGAGGAACGCTGTACCATTCAGCAGAACGCCAGCGGAGTGGAGGTAACTTCCTCCTTCGCATTCGCGGATCGCCCGGTCGAAGGTGGCGCCAACGTCTAAACTGCGAGCCACGGCAGATCTGCCCCCGGCATTTTTCTCGATCCGGGGAGATGTCGCTGGGGTACCGGGCTCGACGCATCCCTCGAAGCAGTCGACGGCGGCATCGCTCTCTCTGTCCGAAGAGCGTTGACTTCCAGCCGTGGTACCGCGCCGTCTCCTGTGCTGCTCGCTGATAGGGAAGCGACTCTATAGCTTGCTGAGTAGACGACTTCAATATCGCAACTGCCCTGATAAATAACTCATTCTAAGGCTCTTAGAAAGACCCTAAGCCGGGAGAAACGGCCGACCGTATCGAGTGCGAAACACTGGTACGGCAGTAGCGTTGACCAACAGAAAATTCAGTGCGTACCGTGGAGGATAGGGCGCCCGGGTGTCGGCGGAGGCATTTCCGCCGATGAAGACCAGGAAATTGACAATGGAAGGCTTCGGAGAGTGCTGTCAGTTTCCCCGCCTTCAAGAGCCCAAACCCGATTCGCTCTATTAAGTCTGGATTACTAGCGCCGCCTTCGTTGAGCGACAGATCGATTGAACGATGCCAACAGTAACAAAAGCCGGAAGATATGAAATCGTGGGTGAACTAGGCCGCGGCGCGATGGGTGTCGTTTACAAGGCTATGGACCCAGTGATCGGGCGCACCGTTGCTGTCAAGACCATCCGGCTGAGCGAAGCAGGCACAGGACTCTCGCGCCCCGAACTCCTGACGCGATTCCAGACCGAAGCGCGCGCCGCAGGTTTGTTGACGCATCCGAACATCGTGGTGGTTTTCGATGCCGGCGAAGAAGACGGCCTTTACTACATCACTATGGAGCTGGTTGAAGGAAAGAGTCTGCAGGCGCTGCTCGATGGCGGCCACGCGTTTCCCCTGCCACGCACGCTGCGCATCATGGAGCAGACTTGCAGCGCGCTACAATTCGCGCATGAACGCAACGTCGTCCACCGCGACATCAAGCCCGCGAACCTCATGCTCACCGCCGACGACACCGTCAAGGTTACGGACTTCGGCACCGCGAAGATTCTGCAGTTCGGGACTGTCCAGCAAACCGCCCACGTCATGGGCACCCCCAGCTATATGTCACCGGAACAAGTGAAGGGCCGCGCCGTCGATGGCCGCAGCGACATCTTTTCGCTGGGCGTCATGCTCTATGAAATGGTCACCGGCGAAAAACCTTTCCCGGGTCAGAACATCACCACGGTGATCTATAAGATCGTCAACGAAGATCCCGTCCCGCCGCGACAGATTGATCCATCGATTCATCCCGGAATCAGTGTGGTGGTCATGAGGGCGCTGGAGAAAGAACCCGACCAGAGATACCAGAATTGCCGCGAAATGCTCGAAGATTTGCGGAAGTACAGGACACTCGCGCCCGGCGGCGGCAACCCACAATCGACGATGGTCATGGGAGGAGGCTCGCCTGCGGCGACCGTGGTATCAGGGAACGCGGCGGGCCGTGGTCTCACCGGCGAAGATCAAACGGTCATCGCGACGGCGCGCTCCTTGAACGCGCGGGCATCGGCTCCCGGGCAGACTCCTCTCGTGCGGCGAACAGGAACCATCGCGCACGTTCCGGAAGTCCCGAAAAAGAAAAATGTCCTCGGAACGATCCTCGCGGCGTTGCTGCTTCTGGGCGTCATTATTTATGGAGCAAACAAGATAAAACCGGTCTTTGAGGCCGCACGCGAACTTCATGATGCACAGAAGAAAGGCAGCAGCCTGCCCCCTGCGGCGCCGGCGGCATCAGAAACCACTCCCGACAGCTCGGCGGCAAGTCCCGCCGGAACGGATAATCCTGAGCAACCGAAGGATGCAGCCGCTGCGGCAGGTGCAGGTACGGAGGCAAAACCGCTGGAGTCCAAACCCGCGGGAATCGCCCCCGAGAAAGTGGCACCCAAGAAGACGGAGAATTCGCTTAGCCCCAAAGCTGCGGAATACAAAGGCCGGATCGAAGAGGCCATTTCCGAAAAGGGATTAAGCGGCCACGTGAAAGTTCAAGCCGCCGGCAACACGCTCACGCTGGTGGGAAAGCTCCGGCCAGCAGAACACGGCGCACTCTTGAAATTATTGCGGAACGCCCCTTCGAATGTGCGGGTTATCGATCACCTCGAGTACGACGACACACCGGTGGCTGCCACCGGCAATCCTGACGAGGGCTCGCATCCCGTTCCAACGGCAGGGCGCGGAGCGATTCATGTCGTCACCGACGTGATCG
>QHZC01000301.1:0-747 GCA_003224515.1 Acidobacteriota bacterium | reverse complement strand
CCAAAGGTATTTTCATCAGCAGTCAGCCGCCGGGAGCTGATGTCTTCATCAACGGCGCGAAACAATCGGGTCAGACTCCCGTAACGCTGCCGCTCGCGCCTGGGCAGTACAACCTCGTCTTGCGGCTCGAGGGTTATGAGGCTTATGCCGGAGGCATTCAGGTCAAGGACAATATCCAGACGCAACTCCACGTACCGCTCAGCGAAAAGTCCCCTAGCCGCGTCGCCTGGGCACAAGTGAACACCAATCCGAAAGGCGCGGAAATCATCGTGGACGGAACCTCTACTGGGCAGTTCACACCCGCCCGTGTGCAGGTGCCCGTCGGGATGCACACGGTGACCCTGCGGTTGAATGGATTTCAGCAGGCGAAGAGGACGGTCCAAGTGAGCGAAGGTGGCACGGTAACAATTGACGAGCCGCTTTACGAGAAATAAACCGCACAACTCTTCTGAAGGTCTACCCAAACCGTAACATTTTGTTGCATGGGTCTACTTCGAGATTTAGCACCATCGAATAGTCCTCATTCAAGATAAAGGACTTAGGATCATCCGCTTCAGGCCGGAGGCGTGCTTGCTTTATTGCTAGGGACCACCTGCCCTCACGCGACGTCATCGCGAGACTCCAGGGCCTACTCCCTCTCCGTCAGATGGGGCAAGAACGAACTGTAAGGAAGAAAGTGGAGACTCCTTTGGTCCTCCGGTCCATACTACCGATCTATGAAGTAAGGCACGAGGTCTCGTCGTCGCA
>QHZC01000299.1 GCA_003224515.1 Acidobacteriota bacterium | reverse complement strand
GAGCTAGGGCGCGAGCGTGCAAACCCATTCGTATTTTTGTCATTGTTAGTCACTCCAGATGGGCTACCCAAGAGGGTCCCTCGATGAATCTTTGAGAACCCGTAGAATTTAGATTCGGTTTATACAGATACAAGTATTTCTCGTATATGGGACCAAGAACTCCTCCCATCAATAGCGCCGTAACTTCTTCTCCAAGCGCTAATTAGAGTTGAGTTAATCCTGAAGCCATACTGGCAGCACACTTGCCTCTGTTTCTTGAGAGCTATTTCTCGTTCATACACATGAGGGATTGTTTTTTCGCATGGGGACGGCGAACACCAGTTGCGCTGCCTCGGGTATCCAAACGTCCCTTCGGAGATGGCCTCATGTGCGTGGTGACTCTTTCCAGCTGTGAGGAACGGAGGGTAAAGAGATGAAAACTTGGAAGTGCGTGTTTATGGGTTTGTTAGCAATCAGTTTCGTGCTGGTATCTGCGGTGCCCAGCTTTGCGCAGAGTTTGACGGGGACTTTAAGGGGCGTAGTTCTTGATCAACAAGGTGAAATCGTACCCGATGTCAAAATAACGCTGACGAGCGAAGATACCGGGGCGTCGGTCACAACGACTTCTTCCTCGGCGGGAACTTACAGTTTCCCTAATCTTCCCTCCGGCAGATACAAGATAAAGGCCGATGCGAACGCTTTCGCTTCCTATACGCGAACAGGCATCCAAGTGCTTAGTTCTCAGGTCACCGACGTGTCGGTGAACCTGGAGATTGCAAGTGCCACGGTGACGGTGCTCGTCGAGTCCGGCGCGAACGTCCTGCAGACAGAGAGCTCGCAGATCAGCGGAACATTTGAAGGCGATTCCATATCGGACATCCCCATTCAGAGCGGAGCGTTTCTGTCGGTTCTCAATCTTGCCATTTTCCTGCCGAATACAACGACGCAGATTGGCGGAACCTCCGGAACAGGAGGATCCATCGGGGGCCTTCGCGGCCGTGAAAACAGTTTCAGCATCGATGGAACGGACAACAACGACCCTTCGGTGACGGCTTCCACGCAGCAGGTAATTCCGGACGCAGTACAAGAGCTTACTGTAAACCAAAATATCTATAGCGCAGAGTACGGCCGTGGAGCCGGCGGGCAATTCAACGTGATTACCAAGGCAGGAACGAATCAAGTGCACTTCGGGCTCTGGGGATACAACACCAATCGTGCGTACGACGCTTTCAGCAATCAAGAGGGGCAGCTTGGCCGTAAGCGCCGCTACGACTCCAATCGCGTCGGTGGCGATGCTGGCGGCTCGATCATCAAAAATAAACTTTTCTATTACGGCGCCTACGAGTTTAATAATCTCGGCTTGCAACCGAGCGCACCTGCTCCCTTGGCGCCCACCTCCGCGGGCATGACTCAGCTGAACACCATGGCAGCGGATCAGCAGGTCAAGGATCTCTTGGCGCAATTTCCCATTGCTGCGGCGCAAACCAATTGTGGCAACCCTCCTGTACCTTGCACTGTCACCGTGAACACTACTGGCACTCCTGTCGCCATTCCCGTCGGAACGGTGCAAGCGGTCGCGCCGAGCTACGTCAACCAGCAAGACTACATCATTAACGGCGACTACAACTCCGGCCAACAGAGCCTACACGGACGGTACCTAAAGAGCCGGACGCGGCAGCCCAACTTTGGCGCGAGCTTTCCTCAAGCCCAATTTGCGTCCTTTTCTGCAGCAGACTCACGCCGGGTAATTCTCAATCACACCTGGACGGCGACGTCGCACTTGGTCAACGACTTCAAAGGCAGCTTTGTTCGCTACACCCAGTTCTTTCCGCTGAGCGGCCTCGCGCAGAATTTCCCGACTATGACCGTTGATAACCTGAACGCCATTACCCTTGGGCCTAGCGGCAACCTGCCACAGTCTCGCGTTTTCGATGAGTATACGCTCGGAGATTCTGTCTCGTTTACTCATGGGCGGCATACCCTCAAGTGGGGAGGGCAATACTACTGGTACATCTCGCCCTCGGTGTTTTTGCAAAACCAGCGCGGTCAATATGGCTATACGTCGCTCAACCAATTGATTAACGACCAACTGCCCAGCAAACCGAACTTCACACTGCAGGGCCTTGGAAATGGATTCTTTTCCGGTAACGCGAAGAACTTTGACGTCTTCATGCAGGACGACGTCAAGGTTACTTCCCGGCTGACACTCAACCTGGGGCTCCGCTATGACTTTTTCGGCAATCCTACCGGCACGAAAGCGAATGCCCTCAACGCAGCGGCCAGCCTTCCCGGGACGCCGCTGGTTTTCGGGGTTCCAAAGCAGGATTGGAACAACATCGGACCACGGATTGGGTTTGCCTGGGACCCGACCGGAAGGGAAAAGTGGGCGGTTCGCGGCGGCGGGGGTGTGGCATACGACGTTATTCCATGGAACTTTTACACCAATGCCAATCCGATTCAGCTGCAAGCAGTCCTGACACCAGGGGCAGCGTGCGTGGGCACGTTTGGTGCCCCGCCAGCGTGGTGCTCGACTCCGAATGGAAGCGGGTTCCTCGCCGACGGGGGCATGCATAATATTGTGTTCACACCACCAACGACGCAGGCGGCCGCCCGAGCCCAGACAGCAAATATCATGGCGGATGCTGCCGCTCCGAAGGTTTTTACTTGGTCGCTCAGCGTGCAACGGGAAATCATGAACAAGACAAGCCTGGAGGTGCGCTACTTGGGTGCGCAACCGTTGCCGACCTATTTCAGCCAATCCGATGTGCCCGCGACAGTGCCAGCGACGGCGCCCACGCTCCAACAGTTCCTGGCCCTTCGCACGCGGCGGTATGCCTCTGACGGCTTCACCGGGGGCGTCATCACGGAGGAGGCCGCGGTGGGAGACAGTACCTACCACGGCGGAGCCGTCGAGCTATTACATCGCTTTAGCCGCGGCTTAATGCTGCGAGCGAATTACACCTTCGCAAAGACCATGGATAATTCCACAAACGACCTCAACACCAGCGCCGTGAATCCCCGGCGTCCGCAGAACTCTTACAATCTGCGCAATGAGTGGGCACGCTCAGCGCTGGATGTAACACACAAAGTGGCGATCACCTGGCTCTACGATTTGCCGAGTCCGAACTGGAACAATCACTTCGCGCGTGACGCGGCATCCGGCTGGGAATGGACCGGATCGTATTTGTTCCAGAGCGGTCAACCCGTCACGATTCAGTCTGGCGTGGACTCCAATGGAAACCTGGATGCCG
>QHZC01000297.1 GCA_003224515.1 Acidobacteriota bacterium | reverse complement strand
GCACAGGCAGTTCTTCTATCCTTTCTTGATCTACAGATGAAACGACTGACGACTGTGAGGGATCAAGTGACGAGGGCTGGGCGCGGACGGTCACTTGTTCAGACGCCGAGGCCGGAGCGAGCACGATGTCGAGACGAACGGTTTGTCCGAGACTCGCTACAACGCCTGCTTGCCGATAAGTTGAAAAGCCTGTTTGTTCCACTCGCACTTCATAGCTGCCGGCAGCAAGCTGCTCCGCTCGAAAGAAACCCTGCTCATTAGTTGTTACAGTCCGAGATCGATTGGTTAAAGGGTTGTGCAGCGTAACCTTCGAGTTGGGAATGACAGCGCCGCTGGTGTCGCTCACAATCCCCTCAAGAGTTGCTCCAACTCGCGACGCTTGAGCGGCGGCGCGAGCTGCGCAAAACAACAAGGCGAACAATACGGCAATGCCGATAACAACATGACCCGCGGAAAACGAACGGCAAACCAGAATCATCTTGAGTCACCCAGTTCAATAAATGGTGGAAGAACAGAAACATCTATTGGTTGAATTGCGAGGACGATACATCACGGCGCCGTCAACAGACGAACCTATCGTTGAGCGCGTTTTCGGATCAGCTATCGCAGATTTCTAGATACGCAGTGGGAGGGGAGGGGGACTCGTCGCATCAAAAATCAGCAAAGGGAAACTGTATGGCGCGGAAAAGAAAGATTTCTGGGCGCAGGAAGCGAATACACTCTTTGCAACAAAATCAAGCAGCGCAGATTTGAAGACGAACCGCGCAAATGAGTACGCCACTCCCACACACAGTGCAAGAACGACCAAAGCGTACTCGGTATCGTTCCCTGTTTGGATCGTTCGATCCCAGTTGTCGAACAGCTCGACCAGCGGACAGACAAGGCAGGTAATGAAAACAAGTGTGATCATTGTCCGAGACACCCAAGATCGCATACCTTCGAGTATAGCCCAGCGGTTTCCCAGGGCGGTAGGCAAAAGCTACTAAAAGCTACTAACGAAGCGCACGAGGCCTGAATCTTTGTTGCTGCAAATTGGAACTATGCAGACAGCAGATCAGAGAGCGCGTGTACGCGGCTTATCCGAATATCGAGGCGAGGCAGGGCACGACGAGACGGCGATAAGCTGCATCGATCTCTTCAGGCGAGACCGGATTCCTGGAATTTAGCCACCACGTCAGCACAGAGGTGTATGCGGACACCAGAAAGTGGGTTACGAGTTCAGGTGAGACGGGAATACTAGCGCGCTTCCGCCTTTGCAGTTCCAGTTTCAGTTCATGCGAGACTATTCCGGCCAAGACGGAATGAATACGCCGGCGCACCACGGCTTCGGCGTTTGATCCCAGCAATGCACGGTTAACCCGCTGGTATTCTTGGGCATGCTCGAACATCGGCAAACTGAACCCGATGATTCTGTCTTATGAGTTGCGAGGTGGCGTCCCTGAGACTTCCTGGCCGGATTCGAGAAAACTCTGCAAGTATTGAAATCCGTCGAAGAGGAGTTCGTCCTTATCCTGGAAATGCATGTAGAAGGTCGAGCGGCCCACATCAGCACGGTCCAGAATTTCCTGCACCGTAATGGACTCATATTTCTTCTCAAGAATGAGTGACATCAAAGCCTTGTGCAGCGGCCTTCGCGTTCTTTGCACGCGGCGATCGGCTATTCGTTCTGTCACGACACACTCCCAATGCCCTCATCGAACAAATAGCTCCGCTTTGTTCAGAAATGAACAGTTCGCGTCGCCTTGTTCTTCCATGAAGACTTGCCGCAGCTTACGCTAGCAGATGGACATATGTCCATTTACGGATAACTATCCTGGAGAAACAACATGTTTGAGACGATGGGATACAGCGCAGCGCCTGGCACGACAGGAATCGTCCTCCACCGGGCATTTTGGTATGACGCCTTCGTGTGGCTGGTGTCATTTGGCAGAGAGCATTCTTACCGGGAAAAGACGCTCGACCTGGCGGGCCTGAAACCTGGCGAGTCGATCCTGGACATAGGCTGCGGTACCGGCACACTTGCCATTGCCGCCAAGCGACGTGTCGGCGCCGCTGGCAGAGTCTATGCAGTTGACGCGTCGCCGGAGATGCTTGCCCGGGGGGTAAGAAAGCCGATAAGGCTGGTGCCGAGGTTGTCTTCCAGAATGGCATCGTCGAAGCCCTGCCGTTTCCCGACGGTCAATTCGATGCGGTACTGTCCACGGTCATGCTTCATCATCTGGGTCGCAACGCTCGTCTGCAGTGTGCTAACGAAGTGCGAAGAGTTCTGAAGCCCGGCGGACGGGTGCTGGCCGTCGATTTCGCACCGCCCGCAAAGGGGAAGAGGGGCCTTCTTGATCATTTTCATCACCACGGTTATCTCAATATCCAGGACCTCGTTAGCCTGCTGGCGCAGGCAGGCTTGAACGCTGTACAGAGCGGTGCAGTGGGAATGGGCGACTTGCACTTTGTTCTCGCCACGGCCCCGGCGACGACATGATTACGCCGATTTCAACCTACGAGGGAGAACTATGAATGGGCTTCATCACCCGCGTTCCCGAGGCGAAGCAGCATTCCGAAGGATCCGAAGGAGACGACGACGATCCAAAG
>QHZC01000298.1:6389-9062 GCA_003224515.1 Acidobacteriota bacterium | reverse complement strand
GATTTCGCCGAACTGTTCCTCAGCCTTTGCGGCAGCGGCTTCGACGGTTCCGTAGTCCCGCACGTCGCAAGTCGTGTAGGCCGCCGCACCGCCCGCCCGGTGGATCTCGTCGCACGTTTCTCGCAGCGGCTCTTCCCGCCGGCCGACGAGGAATATCCGCGCGCCCAGTTCAGCAAACCGAAGCGCCATCGATCTGCCGAGTCCCGTCCCGCCGCCGGTAAGAAAAATCGCACGGCCCTTCAGTAAGTCCCTTTGAAACACGTTTCACCGCCTCGTGCGGATGACCGAACGCGCGTGTCCCCCGCGCAACGCGATTCTAATCCATCAGAGAGATTGCCGACGACTTTTTCGAAGGCCCTCGATAGTGGGGCGCAAGCCGTGTGAACAAGCTTAGGGATGCATCTGGGCAGGAACGGGCCGCCCCATCGCTTTTGCATATTCGGCGGCGTAGAGCGCGCTCTCCGGAAATTCCTCGCTCAATTCGTGAAACAGTTTCTGCGCCAGAGGGTTTTGTTTTTCTCTGCGAGCCGCCAATGCCAGCAAGATCTTGGCAAACGGCTGGAGGTACCGTCCGTTTTCAATTGTTTTTCCAAGCTGCTGCATGCCGAGCTTTTTGTCGCCGTGGATTCCTCCGAACCGAAGCAAGAAGCGTGTACCGCCCGAGAGGCTTCCGATAATGTAGTTGGCCGCTCCCAGCGCGACATACGCGTCATTGGCGTCCGGTTGCTCTGCGAGCAATCGCTTGGCATGTTCGTTTGCTTCCTTGAGCCGCTTCAAGGCTTCCAGGTGCTGCTTCTTGAGAATCATATCTGCGTCGGATTCCATTCCTGCCGACAGCGCCAGAGCAAAGAGCGCTTCGGGGTCCTTAGCGTCTTTCTCCAGGCGCAGCCTTGCGAGCTTTCGCGCGTGCTGGATGGCCTCCTGAAACCTCTTCATTCGCCCGGCATCGGGTTTGCCGTCAATGCCGTTCAAGAATTTTTTTTCGTTCAAGAAGAAATCACTGGAGAGGACATCCTGGCGGTAAAACTCCTCAAAGAGATAGCTGGCCGCAACGGCGACCCGCCCAAAGGGCTCGTCCGGATGCTGCGATTCCCAGTCCACAAATTTTTCGCGGCCTTTGGCGAAGTCTTGCGTGTACAGCAGGTGAAATCCAGAGGCGAGTTCCGGCACCTTGGTGAACGCCGGACTGCTTGCGTCAGTCTCCGGCGGCACGCCGCAGATGCCCGCGGAGAGCAACAGCAGAGATGCCAGGCCGTAGATTCGCCAACGCATTCGAGGCCTGCTCTTCAGAAAAGTCCGGGCAAGAAGCGCGGCTTGCCGGTCATCGCCGCGCGATAATCAGGATTTGCGAAAAGCACGCGTTCCTCCGTGGAGAGCCGCTCGGCCAGGACTCCGATGTGCGCAATGGCTCCCGCAGAGGCGGTGATCCACGCCGAGTGGATGAGCGGAAGAGCCAGCATCTCCGCAAAGACCGCCGCATAGTTAGGATGCCGAACGTAGCGAAAAGGTCCCGAGGTCACCACGCCAAGGCGCGTGGAATCCACCACCTGCACGTTCCAGTGTTCGCCGAGCGAGCGTATGACCCACCAACGCACGGCATTGGCCGCCAGGAAGAAGGCAAACATGGGTGCCGACAGCCAAGGGATAAAAGGACGCTTAAGCAGGAGTACTTCGAGCGCAGCTCCCAGCAGCACCGCGCCGTGCAGCAGCACCATCCAGCGGAATTTCGGCTCATCGACTTTTGCTGCCCCACGCGCCGCCATTTCCCTTTGGTGACGCCTGGAGATGCGCAACTCGACCAGCCGCAGCAAGGCTACGGCAAGGAGCAAACCGAGAAAGACGATGACGCTCAGGTCCATTGCAGTAGCAGAAACTCCGCGCTGAAGCCCGGGCCAAACGCCGCTGCGAGCGCGTATTCACCAGGCTGGAGCGGCCTTTTTTCCAGCCACTCCTGCAGGATAAAAAGGATCGTCGCGCTGGAGAGATTTCCGACGTTTCCGAGAATGTCCCAGGATGGCTGCGTGTCGCACTTGCACAAGCCGAGCTCCGTCTCGATGTTTCCGAGCAACCGTGCTCCCCCAGGATGCAGAATCCAGCCCTTGATTTCCTCGCGCTTCCGGCCCTGACGCTCGAGGAAGCCCTCGACCAGCCCGCCGATCTTTCCCCCGATCATTTCCGGAACATCTTTTGCCAGTAGGATGTGAAATCCGGAATCGCGCAGGTCAAAACCCATGGCGCCCAGCGAATCGGGAAACGTGTAAGTCTCCGAGACGAGAATCTTCGGGCCCCGCGTTTGTTTTCCGCTGACCACCACGGCCGCGGCGCCGTCGCCGAATAGGATCGAAGAAATCAGGTTGGCTTGTGAAATGTCTTTGCGCTGGAACGTGAGCGAGGGCAACTCCACGGCGATGATCAGGACGTTCCCTCCGGGTTCGGCATTCAAGAAATCGGCCGCCCGCCCCAGCGCCATGGCCCCTGCGGCGCAGCCCAGTTCCGTGAACGGCATGCGGCGCACATTCGAGCGAAATCCCATCAAATTGATGAGATGCGCGTCCAGAGACGGAATCATGAAACCCGTGCAGGACACCGTGATGATCATATCGATTTGATCGGGCTTCAAGCCCGCGCGCTCTAGGCACTTTTCCGCGGCTTCCCGGCCGAGCTTCACGGCAT
>QHZC01000298.1:3737-6288 GCA_003224515.1 Acidobacteriota bacterium | reverse complement strand
CAAAGACGCGTCCCATGTAGACCTTTACGTCGTCGCGCGTGATGGTGTGGAGCGGCAGGGCGGTGGCTGTTGCGGCGATCGTAGGATGCCAGGCTACGGCAGATTCTGTCTGTCGAGAGCTCACGGATTCCATCAGTCTCCTTGATGAACTGCGCCGGAAGAGGCAGTTTTACGGCCGGGCAAACCACTCCCGTGCGGCTTCCCAGGACTGGCTGCATAGGGTTCTGACTTTATATCATTCTTCGCACGGAGCGTACTAGTTTGCGGTCGCCGAGGCGTGGCCGTTATCGGTCGCCCGGATTGTCGTCGTCTCCGATCGCGGCCTTACAAGGACTGAAGCCCGGTTGCATTTATTCCCCGCGTTCCAGGAGCGAAGCTCTGCCACCTTCCGTTGCCGCTGGAAAGAGACTCTTCCGTCGAGTGTGCTAGGCTTCCCTTCGAAGAGGTGCTTGATGAACGCTTCTTTCCTTCGCTCTTTCCTTTTTGTGGCTGCCGTCTGCGTTTTTGCAAGTCTTCGTTCAGCGGGCCAGCAGGCGGCGCTTCCCGCAACAACCGAAGGCGATTTCGTCGTCAAGAATTTCAAATTCCGGTCGGGCGAAACGCTGCCGGAACTGCGCTTGCACTACACGACGCTTGGCAAACCGCTGCGCAATGCGGAGGGCCGCGTCACAAATGCCGTTCTGATTCTTCACGGCACCGGCGGCGAGGGCCGGCAATTTCTCCAGCCGCAATTTGCTGGGGAGCTGTTCGGTTCCGGGCAGCTTCTGGACGCGAATCACTACTTCATCATCCTTCCCGATGGCCTTGGCCACGGGAAATCTTCAAAGCCCAGCGACGGACGGCATGCTCATTTCCCGCAATACGACTATGACGACATGGTCGCCGCGCATCGCCAGCTTCTCAGCGAGGGCCTCGGCGTGAATCGTCTGCGCCTTATCCTCGGCACATCGATGGGTTGCATGCAATCTTTTGTGTGGGGAGAAACTTATCCTGATTTCATGGACGCTCTCATGCCGCTGGCGTGTCAGCCGGTCGAGATTGCGGGTCGAAACCGCGTTTGGCGCAAAATGGTGATGGACGCGATTCGCAACGATCCGGAATGGAAAGCCGGAGAATATTCAGCGGAGCCGCAACAGGCCCTGCGCACGGCGCTTGACTTGCTGCTCATCGCCGGCAGCGCTCCGCTCTACATGCAGAAGACTTCGCCGACGCGCGACGCCGCCGACCAGTATCTGGACGATTATTTCAAGACGCGTTTTGCCGGGCTGGACGCTAACGACCTTTTGTACCAGGTGAATGCTTCGCGCAATTACGATCCTTCGACGCAGCTTGAGAAAATCACCGCGCCCGTTATGTACATCAATTCTGCGGACGATTTTATCAATCCGCCCGAACTGGGCATGGCCGAACGCGAAATCAAGAAGGTGAAAAACGCGCGCTTTGTTTTGATCCCGGTCAGCGGCGAAACGCGCGGCCATGGAACGCATACCCGGGCTGTCGTTTGGAAGCAATACCTCGCGGAATTGCTCGAAAAATCAGCGCACTGAGTAGACCGTCCGGCTAGGTAGTTGGCTGGCTGGCGCGGATTTCCTGCCAGCGGCGCGGACGCTTGTTGGCTTGCAAGACTTTCTTGCGCAGGCGGATGGATTTCGGCGTGATTTCCACGTACTCGTCGTCGGCGATGAACTCGATGGCCTGCTCGAGACTCAGTTCGCGGTGCGGAATTAGGCGGATGGCTTCGTCCGCGCTGGATGAACGCATGTTGGTCTGCTTCTTTTCCTTTGTCACGTTGACGTCCATGTCCTGTTCTCGCGAATTTTCACCGACGATCATGCCTTCGTAGACATCGATCGCGGGCCCGATGAACAGCTCGCCGCGCTCCTGAATGTTCCAGAGCGCAAATGCCGTGGATGGCCCGCTGCGGTCCGCCACCAACGCACCGGTCGGACGCAGCGCCAGCTCTCCGCCATATTCCACCCAGCCTTCGAATATCGAATGAATCAGCGCCGTCCCGCGCGTGTCCGTGAGCAACTGGCTGCGCAGCCCAATCAATCCGCGTGAGGGAATCTTGAAGTCCATGCGCACACGGCCCGAGCCGTGATTGCTCATCTTGAGCATCTCGCCGCGCCGACTGCCAGTCGTTTCCATGATGATGCCGATGAAATTCTCGGGCACGTCGATCACCAGCCGCTCCAGCGGCTCAAGTTTCTTGCCGTTTTCCGTGCGGGTCACGATTTCGGGCTTGCCCACCATCAACTCAAAACCTTCGCGCCGCATCGTTTCGATCAGGATCGCGAGCTGCAATTCGCCGCGCCCCAGCACGCGGAAAGATTCCGGCGTGTCCGTGTCTTCCACGCGGATGGACACGTTTGTCAGAAGCTCTTTTTGCAGACGATCGCGGAGGTCGCGCGAAGTCAGATAGCTTCCTTCTTTGCCGGAAAGCGGGCTGCTGTTGACGGTGAAAATCATCGCCAGCGTGGGCTCGTCGATCAGCAGGGGTTCCATCGGCATCGGGTTTGCCAAATCCGTAATGCTTTCCCCAATGTTGATG
>QHZC01000298.1:0-3607 GCA_003224515.1 Acidobacteriota bacterium | reverse complement strand
ACGCGCCCGATGGCGATGCGTCCCAGGAATTCGCTGTAATCCAGGTTCATCACCTGAATCTGAAGAACTCCTTCCGGGTCGCCCGGGGGGGCCGGGATGTGCTTTACAATGGCCTCGAAAAGCGGAAGCAAATCCTTTGAATCATCACCCGCAGTGCGGTGCGCCACGCCGTCGCGCGCATTCGTATAAATGACGGGAAAATCGAGCTGGTCCTCGGTGGCGTCCAGGTCGATAAAGAGATCGTAGATTTCGTCCAGGACTTCCTTGGCTCGCGCGTCGCTGCGGTCGATCTTGTTCAACACGATGACCGGAGGGAGCTTTGCCGCCAGGGCCTTCTGTAGAACGTAACGAGTCTGCGGCAGCGGGCCCTCGCTGGCGTCGACGAGCACTACCACGCCGTCCACCATGCGAAGGGCGCGTTCGACTTCGCCGCCAAAGTCGCTGTGCCCCGGGGTATCCACGATATTGATCTTGGTGTCGTGAAAAAAGAGCGCGGTATTCTTCGCAAGAATGGTGATGCCACGCTCGCGTTCCAGGTCATTCGAATCCATCACGCGCTCAACGAGTGCCTCATTGGCGCGGAAAATCCCACTTTGCCTCAGCATCGCGTCTACCAGCGTGGTTTTGCCGTGGTCCACGTGCGCAATGATGGCGATGTTTCGAATATTTTGACTCATAGTTTTGATTCTTATGACTCCGATTCCGTCGGGGCCAAGTCCTCTAAAGACAAAAATAGCTGCTGAAACAACCAGCAGCCCGGACGAATGTCCTTTTATCTATGTTGACCGCTTGGCGGTCACACATCCTTAGGTGCGGTCGAGCAATATAGAGTTTAACAGACGCGCTCCTCCGCAGCCAACAAACTAGGACAGGCATTCCGGCCTGTCCTCTTCCCATTCGCTCTGTCTTCGAATGGCACAGACAAGAATGTCTGTCCCACCTTTTGCTACTCCAAGCGCAGGACGATGAGGGGGTCCAACCGAGCCGCGCGGCGCGCCGGAACGTAGCAGGCCATCAGCGCGGCCATGCCGAGCACTGCCGCTACCCCGACGTAGGTCGGTCCACCAGAGTCAGCGACATGCCCTGCCCCAGAATCATGCGCAGAATTTCTCCTGGACGCGCGCCGATGGCCATGCGCACTCCGATTTCATGCCTGCGCTGGCCGACCACCAAGGCCATCACGCCACCGATGCCCGTGGCCGCAATCGCCAATGCCAGCAGAGCGAACAACCCCAACAAATTGCTTGTCAGCCTGGGCGCCGCGACGGATTCGGCGCGCACCTGTTCGAGCGACCGCATCCGCGCGGCCGGTTGATTCGCATCGATGGCATGCAGCAGCTCGATCACCCCGCGCGCAATGCTCATGGGCTCCACACTCGTCTTGATCACCAGGCTGGACTCCATCATGGGGTTCTGCGCCATGGCCACATAAATCTCATCCGCGGCATTTTTATCCAGTCCATACTGTTTGATGTCGCCAACCACTCCAACCACCTGGGTCCAGTTTTTCCCTCTATCGGTGGAGAACCGTGTTCCGACGGGATCCTGCGATCCCCAGAGATGGCTCGCGGCGCTCCGATTCACAATCGCCACGTCCGGATTGCCCGGCCTGTCGCTTTGTAAAAATCCGCGCCCTTTGAAAATTGGAATGTGCAGCGCTTCGAAGTAGCATGGGCTCACAATCCGGAAATCGGCCGTCGGGAGCGCCTGCCCTGGCGTGGTCGCCTGCCCCTGAATCTGGAAATCGCCGGTCATCTTCATGTCGTTGGTAAAGGGGATCATCATCGAAGCGGCTGCCGATTTGACTCCGCTCTGCATCTGGATTTTCTCGAGCAGCGTTTCAAAAAAGGCGCGCTGCTTGTCGCCGGTGTTGTATTTAACGAAGTCCAGGCCGATCTGCATCGTCAGTACGTTTTCCGGTTGAAAACCTGGGTCCACACGCTGCAGCCTTAGAAAGCTGCGCAGCATCAGCCCCGCGCCAATCAGCAGGAGAAACGAGGCCGCTACTTGCGCAACAATAAGCAAGCTGCTCATGCGGTGCTTCCCGCGCCCGATCGTGGACTGCGTGCCACCTTCTTTCAGTGTGCCGACGACGGTCTCCCGCGCCGCCAGTGCCGGCGCGGTCCCGGAAAGCAGGCTCGTCAGGACGGCGACCAGAAAAGTAGATGGATCTCGCTCGCGCGCTGGGTGAAGCGGGCGGCGAAACGGACCAGGAAGCGCAGCATGACGGCGGCGATGCCGGCTCCCAGGGCGGCGCCGAGCAGCGACACCAGCAGACTCTCGGTGAGCATCTGGCGCAGGAGACGACCGCGCCCGGCGCCGAGCGCGGCGCGCACCGCGAGCTCCCGCTCTCGCCGCAGCAATCGCGCGAGATTCAGGTTCGCGACATTTGCGCACGCGATCAACAGGACGAATCCCGCTGCCGCCAGCAGCACCAGCATTGTCGGCCGCGCATTGTGCGTCAGCTGTTCCTCAAGCGATACGGTCTGCACCGAATAGTGGTTCGCCTCGGGATAGTCTTTCGGGTAGGCCTTCTGCAGATTAGCCGCAACTCCGCTCAAATCCGCCTGCGCCTGAGGCACGCTCATTCCGGGCTTCATCCGTCCAAAAACCTGCATCATGCGAGCCTGCCGGTTGGCGATGGCCGCGGGGCGTGATCGGAAAGGGCATGCCGTCGTTGGCATGTACACGTCGTTCTCGTCGGGATATTGCGGCACCGGCGGTAGCACCCCGATCACCGTGTGGATTTTGTCGTTCATCGTGAACGTCTTATTGACCACTGTCGGGTCGCCGCCGAAACTCTTGATCCAATACTCGTGGCTGAGCAACAACACAGCCGGCGCACCGGGCCGTTCATCTTCCGGCCGGAAGGCGCGGCCGAACAGGGGCTTCACTCCGAAGACCTCAAAGTAGTTCCAGGAAACGACACCGGTCTCAACGCGCTCCGGTTCGCTGCGGCCCAACAGGATGAAATTCATGTTGTGGTATTCGACAAGTCCACCGAGCGAACGGCTTTGCGCCCGGTAGTCGTTGATCTCTGCTACGGAGAAAGACTGATTCATCATTCCCATTCGCTGATCTAAGACCACCAGCCGGTCACCGTGTTCGTACGGCAACGGCTTCAGCAGCACCGCATTCACAACACTAGAGATCGCCGAGTTGGCGCCGGTGCCGAGGCCCAGGGTGAGGATCGCCGCAAGCGTGAAGCCCGGGCTCTTGCGCATCATCCGCAGCGCGAATCCCGCGTCTTGACCGAACATCGCCAGATGCTCACGCGGCGCCGTCCGGAAGATTCCCACAATCGTTTCCCACCACAGACGCAGAACACCCGTGGTTCCGTTGCGGCGCCCCGCTTCCCGGTGTTGCTCCTGGAATACGGATTCCATTTCGCGGCCGTATTCGCTGCGAAAATCGAAGGGTAGAAGCCGCAGGAGTGCTCGATAAATTCGTGTCGCTCGGGAATCAGCCGCGGCCATGGTGTCCTCCCGCGGTGCACCACACCGCACCGCTCCTCGGACCGCTCGCGGTCTCTGGAATCGGCTCCGCCGGCTCCGGGAATTCCCTTACGCCGTCCGAGGTTTCTTCAACAAATTTCTCGACCGCGCGA
>QHZC01000296.1:13426-15881 GCA_003224515.1 Acidobacteriota bacterium | reverse complement strand
GGACCCGGCCAAGCTCGTCACCGTGGTACGCTCTCGTACAGGCATCAAACTCGACCCCAGTGGCGTGCTGTGGATGGAAGTTAAGCGAGGGGAATCGATCCCCGCTACTTTGAGAAACGTATTGCTCGGCCTTCAGGGGCCGGGCTAAACTTTAGAGCTGGGGGAATTGATGCGAAAACTAGTTGTCATCGTGGCGCTCTCGGCCGCGCTGCCGCTCGCCGCACAGGAGCAGCCGCAAGGTAGTCAGCCGAAACCGGCGCCCGCGCCCACCGTTGGGAAGCCGGGGATGGCGGCGCCCGACGCAAAATCCGAAAAGCCTGCGAAACCCACCGCGCCGAAAACGGTTAATCCGGATAGCGGGAAGACCGTCGAAGAGATCATTGCGCGCGTCAACAATGAAATCATCACTCGTTCGGAGTACGAAAAGGCGCGCCAGACTGCCGAAGAGGACGCCAAATCGGAATGCCAGAATCGTTGCACGCCGGAACAGTTGCAAATTGACATCGAAGATCGTCAGAAGCACACTCTGCGCGACCTCGTCGACCAGTCGCTCCTGGTGCAGCGCGCCAAGGACATGGGCGTGAGCGTCGAACCCGAACTCATCAAGAGGCTCGATGCCATCCGCACTCAGAACAATCTGCCGAGCATGGAGGAGCTCGAAAAGGCGGTTTCCGGGCAGCCGGGAATGAACTGGGAGGATTTCAAGAACAACATTCGCAATACCTTGCTGACGCAGCGGGTGATCAGCAGCGAGGTCGGCTCGCACATCACCATCAGCGATGAAGAAGTAGCGAAGTATTACGAAGCGCACAAGGCCGAATTCGTGCGCCCGGAGCAAGTGGCGCTGCGGGAGATCGTGGTTAACACCGAAGGAAAGAAGCCGGAAGATCTCCCCGAACTCAAAAAAAAGGCGGAGACCGCGCTCAAGCGCGTCCAGGACGGCGAGGACTTCGGCGAAATCGCCAAGCGGCTTTCCGATGGCAGCACGAAGAGCCAGGGCGGCTTTCTCGGCATCTATAAGCGCGGAGAACTTTCCAAGGAACTCGAAGACAAGGTCTTCAAGATGAAGCGCAACGAGCTGACCGAAGTCATGGAAACCAGGCAAGGTTTCCTGGTTCTACAGGTCCTGGAGCACTATGACGAAGGCGAACAATCACTCGCGAAAGTCAAAAATGAAATCATGGACAAGCTCTACGGCGGACGCATGGAACCCGCAATGCGCGAATATCTCAAGACCCTGCGCGAGCAGAGCTACGTGGTGATCAAGCCTGGTTACCAGGACATCGCCGGTGGCGGGGGCTCCGAGATTCAGGAAGTGAGCGCCACACCGGAAGTCACCAAATCGAAGAAAGGCCACAAAAGATTCCTGTTGTTCGGCAAACGCTCGGGAGAACAGTCGGGCACATGAAGGCGCCCTTCGTTACCGATCTCAACTCCGAACAAACCATTTCTACGTTTTTCCTCGTTCACGAAAAAGAAATTCGCAATACCCGCGAAGGCAAACCTTATTTGCGCCTCGAACTCGGCGATCGCAGCGGCACCATCGAAGCGCGAATGTGGGACCAATTCGATGCGGCGGTGAAAAACATCAACCGCGACGACTTCGTCAAGGTGAACGCGCGCGTCGAGATTTACCGCAATAAGCCGCAGCTTTTTCTTCAGCAACTTCGGCTCGCGAGACCCGAGGAAGTCGACCTCGCCGACTTTCTTCCCCACACCAAAGAAGACGTCGTTAAGCTTTACGCCCAGCTTTTAGAACATGCGGCATCGATCGGGAATCCCTGGCTCAAGAGGTTGGTGACCCAAATCATTTCGGATCCTGGGATAGCCGCGAAGTACAAACGCGCTCCCGCGGCAAAGGTCATGCACCACGCCTATCTCGGCGGCCTGCTCGAACACGTCATCAGCTTGTGCGGCCTCGCGAAGCAAATCGCGGCACACTATCCCGAGCTCGACGTCGATTTGCTGCTGACCGCCGCGATATTGCACGACGTTGGGAAGCTAGACGAACTTTGCTACGACCGTGCCATCGGTTACAGCGTTGAAGGCCAGCTCCTCGGCCACATCGTGATGGAACTGGAAACAGTCGCAAAGGCTATGGATGCCATCGAGGGTTTTCCAGTAAACTTGAAGACGGTCGTCCAGCATCTTCTCATCAGCCATCATGGCCAGTACGAATTCGGCTCACCGAAGCTCCCCATGATCCGCGAGGCCCTAGTCTTCCATTACCTCGACGACCTCGATTCGAAACTCGCCGCCGCCCGCGCTGCCCTCGCCCTCGATTCCGGCGAACCCGAGTGGTCCGCCTATTCCGGGGCCCTCGGCCGCAAGTTCCTCCGTCTTGACGAATTCTTGAAGGTCAAGGACGCGGCGGCAAAGAAGACGGCGTAGTTCCATGATCCCCGCATCCTTCCAAATTCGCGACCTGATCATGCGACCCGCCGCGGTCCTGGCG
>QHZC01000296.1:0-13271 GCA_003224515.1 Acidobacteriota bacterium | reverse complement strand
ACCTCGGCTGCCCCGCCAAAAAAGTGGTGAAGTGCGGCGGCTCCGGCCTGCTCCGCGATTTGCCCTTGCTCGAAGATATTTTTCGCTCCGTCCGCGCGGCGGTGAAGATCCCACTGACCATCAAACTGCGCGCCGGCTGGGATGAAAATTCCATCGTCGCCGTCGACGTCGCGAAAATGGCGGAGAGCATTGGCGTGGAAGGCGTCGCTGTGCATCCGCGCACGCGCACACAAGGCTACGCCGGTGCCGCGGACTGGAGCATCATCGCCGCCGTCAAGCAAGCCGTGAAAATTCCCGTCATTGGTAACGGCGATATCAACAAGCCCGAAGACGCCGCGCGCATGGTCAGCGAAACCGGCTGCGACGCTGTCATGATTGGCCGCGCCGCCGCCACCAATCCGTGGATTTTTTCCCAGATGCAGCAATACGCGCAAACTGGCCGTTACGATACCCCCACCGAGGCCGTCCGCTACCGTTTACTGATCGACTACTATAAGCAAATTAATGCTGCCAAGCTTCCTGATGGTGTAGGCAAAATGAAGCAGTTCGCTTGCTGGTTTACTCATGGCGTGGGGAACGGCAGCGAGCTTCGTGGAATTGTACATGCGGCGCGAACGCCCGCAGAGATCCTCGAGAGCGTGGAACGCTTCTTCGAGGGCCGAGCCGCCGCGCAGCAAGAAGCTGACCGCTCCGCGGTCACCGGAATCGAGGACCCAGCCCATGGTCCCTCTCAGCACCACCGTATCGAGGCAACGCTCGGAACGTAGAATCGCTGTCCGCTTGCCGCTCAAAGTGCGCGGGTGCGACGCCCGCGGCGTCGCCTTCGAAGAAGATACTGCCAGCGAAAATCTTTGCCGCAGCGGAGCCGCCTTCGTGACGCGTTTTGACGTCGCCATCGGCTCCGACCTCGAAATCCGCATCCCGTTTTTGAATTACGCTTCTAGGCGTGTTGACCGCTTTGCGGGCGCCAGAAACAGCGATGCGGACTTCGCCACGCACGGCCGCGTCGTCCATGTCGCCGATTCCCAGTCCGAAGGCGAAAAGCTCGTAGGCGTGCAGTTCACCGGCCCACGCTTCCAGCGCGTTTTCCGCTCCGAATCCGCCGCCTAGGCTCTTTCCTTTGTAGGGGCGGGTCTGCAGACCCGTTCTTTCAGTTCCGTTGATATCACCCCAAATGCGTGGCAATAAACCAGCTATTGCCCCAGGCATCTTTCACTCCCGCCGACCGGTCCCCATACCGCTTGTCCTGCGGCGACTCAATCGAGGTGGCCCCGGCCCGCAGCGCCTGCGTGTACACCATATCCGTGTCCGGTACGTAAACATGCAAGTGGCAAGGCATCGGCTGGAATTCCCCGTGCGCCTCGTCAATCTCCAGGGTCGCGTTCCCGATTCGCATCGTGCCGTGCAACACGGTGCCATCAGGCGACTTAGCCACGCCCAGGGCCTCCGCCCCGAATGCCGCCTCCAGGAACGGAACCATCTTGTGAGCCTCGCGAAGATGCAGAAACGGCTGCACCGAGCGCGGCCCTTCCGGTCCCGGCGTCCACCCGATGGGCTTAGCAATGTACCAGTGATTGCCAAACTGGTCTTTCACCGCTCCTTGCCGGTCGCCCCACGGCTGGTCCGTCACGGGATAGATAGATGTCGCCCCCGCCTGCACCGCGCGTGCGTACACGGCGTCGGCGTCATCCACGTAAAGGTGGATCGCGCCGGGCGCGGCCGGATACGCTTCGCTCCCATCGCTCAGCTCGATTGCACCGCTGCCGACCGCCACTTCCGCATGCATGATCGATCCATCCGGCCTCGGCATCCGCAGCCGTTCCGTGCCCTCGAATGCAGCCTTTAGAAACTCAATCAGTTGCACCGCGCCCTGCACAATGATGTACGGCGTAATCGAGGTCAATCCCGGCCTAAGGTAATGAACCGCTCTGGCTTGCGCCTCCCCTGTCCCTGCTGCTGATGCCGCTGTGCCATCGCTCATGGATGCGCTCCTTTGCAAATCGGATCTCAATGCTGCTCGGAATTCCTCGCGCGGCAATTCGCGCAACACTTGCGCCACGCGCGCCAGCGAAGCGAGGTCGCGGTCCGGCGCTCCTCCGGCCGCGGCGGCAGCGACACTAGCCCGCACCGCTTCATCAAGCTGCGCAGCGAGAGAGCGCTTAGCCATGGCCGCCCTCCATCTGCGCCCGCAAATTCTGCACCGCGCGCAATGGCAATTGCTTGATAGCACCCGGAGTCTTCCCTAGCCGCTCCGCGATCTCCCGAATACTTCGCTGCTCCACAAATCGCTCCTCCACCACCTGCTTCTGAACCTCGGGAAGCTGCCCCACCGATCTTTCGGCCGGGAGAACTCGCGCGCGGCGCGTTTGGCCTGATCAACGATGGCATTCGCAGCGATCCGCAGGAGCCACGCCGCAAACGGCGCTCCGCGCCACTCATAGCTCGGCAGGTTGGCGAGCGCTTTGTGAAACACCTCGGACGTCACATCTTCCGCCGTAGCCCGGTCGCGTACCCGACCCGCGACAAACGCATACGCACGCTCAAAATGCAGCTCGTACAACGCGTCGAATTTCGCCGGATCACTCTGCGCGCTCTCTACGAGCAAGCGCTCGTCCGCGCCTCGCCCCTCCTCCGCGGGCGCACCCTCATGCAAACCTTTCGCCGAACTCTTCCGCGCCGGGCGTCGCGCAGCCTTCATCGCCTTAACAATTTAACCGCCAGCCACGAAAAAGGGTACGCCAGCCATTCCCGCATTCTCGCCGGCTCCGATGCTGTCGGGATCGTGCCCAATTGAGGCACTTCTATTCGTTCTGAAACGAATTCCCTGGCATTAGCACTATGATTGTGTCACAAGCCCGCACGCAACTGCCCAAGGTTGGCGGGCTCGACGGGCCGTCGTGAACTCTCCTCGTCACTGCGTCCCTCTGCCGCCAAATGTATTTTGCCGTTTCCCCAACTCGGTGATACACGGTTTTGTAAATGGGGCCTTTGGAGAAGCGGCAGGTGAGCCTTTTTTGTGAGGCCACCTCCCTCGCGTGGAAGCAATGGAGGAACCATGAAGAAATTCACTGGGCCGATTAGCGTTCTGCTCGCCATTCCCGCCTGCCTGTATGCCGACCGTGCTCATGATCTTGCCAAACTTGCGGCAAAGCAGAGGCCTGTTACCGGGTGTAGTCCAGCGAGTCTGACGACCAAAACGTGCCACACGCAATTTCCAACCGGCTGCACCGAATCGGCCCACAAGTACGACGCGTACTTGAATTTTTTGAAGAACCAGGTTCCTGGTCCAACTTTGGCTTCCACCGCCTTGCTGGACGGCAATGCTTTCCAGTCGCTGGAAACGAAAATTCCCAAGCGCCTGGGCAGTAGTAACCATGCTAAGTCGGCTCCGGCTCTTGCCAATCTTGGCGAAGGGAACATCGTCACCGTCATCGCTTATCTTTATTTCGTGGAAGATACCAGCAAAGGCGCCAACGCCCAGCCCTCCATCGGGGAAACCACCAATTGCAAACTCCAACTCCCGGACAGCTACGACTACCATATCGGCCCCGGCTTTGATCCGGCACTTGCACAGCAAATTTTGAAAAACAAGCCACAACCCATATTCGGCAAACCTGTGCAAATGGACAAGACCAGCGTCGTTGCTGAGATGACGCCCCACACACGGGACGCCAAGTGGACCTTTGCTCGAGTAAATTCTTTGCAGGGCCAGCAGGTCAAAGTGGTCGGACAACTAATGATCGATAACGTGCACTTGAACACCAAGGATGACTGCAGCTTCCCGGGCGCGCTGGCCAGTTGCTGGCGCTCCACAGTTTGGGAAGTCCATCCTGTAACGCAGTTCTACGTCTGCAATCTGAAGGCGGGATGCGACAAGAACTCTCCCGATAGCGCCTGGACCAGCCTTGACAATGTGCCGTAAAGATATGAGTTCGATTGCAGCCCCCCTCTACGAGAGATTTGGCAGGGTCGGGGGCGCATGCTGCCGTATCTCCAGGGGCGGTAGGTGAGGGATCTGCATTTCGTGCGCGTGGCTGATCAATAGGCGCTCACTGCCGGTCCGCAGCACCGCAGTGGTTATTGGATGGTTGGACTCCCTTTAGAATGAACACTTGTGAGAAGCATAGGGGGAAGGGAGAGTAGCGCCCAAGCTACTCTTCCTCAGGCATCGATTCGCACGGCGCGCTTCCGCCGCCATCGTTTATCAGATCGCGGAACGAAGCTGAAGATCCACAAGAACCAGTACACGAAGTTGCTGACAAACGCTATATACATGGCGCGGAAATTAAACCAACCCGCGGGAGGCAGATAGGGTGCAATTAGCTCAGATAAGGGCCAACCAGAAAAAGCAGCACCACCAGCAGATACCATCGCCAGGTCCCTTGTTCCTACTACCAAAGGAGCCGCCGTTGCTATCCGTGCCACAATGGCCATCACGGGAATCGTGCAAACAAACATGATGGCAACTTGGCCCCACGAAGGGCGCCGTGCGACGGACGTCACCTGCATTGCGGCTCGCGCCGTCGAATCTGGCCCGCGGAGAGTATCGTTCACTCGTCTTCTCGATTTGTTTGCGCGTCAACCATTTGGCTGTAAGCGTCGCGCCGCGTCAGGCCGCGTTCTTTGGCGGCAAGCTTCAGAGCTTCCTTGCGGTCGAGCTTGGCTTGGCGGATGAGCTCTTCGACGCGGTCGGTCAGGCTTTGGGCGGAATTCGCCTGTGTGCGCGCATCGGCGGGAGCTTCGGGGCCGATCAAAAGCGTGATTTCGCCGCGGGCGGGCCGTTCCTCAAGGGAAATGGACAGTTCGGAAAGTTTGCCGCGGCGAAACTCTTCGTGCAGCTTCGTAACTTCGCGCGCGATGCAGGCGCTGCGATTACCGAGAACTTCGCGCGCGTCGGCAACACATCCCGCGACCCGCTGCGGAGCCTCGTAAAGGATGATGGTGCGGTCTTCGATGCGTAGCCGTTCGAGGGCGCGCCGCCGTTCACCGCTCCGCGCGGGCAAAAAACCGACGAACAGAAATTCTTCGTTCGGCAGCCCCGAAGCCGAAAGTGATGCGAGCAGCGCGGACGGACCGGGAATCGGTACGACGCGAATGTGGTGCCGCAGGCAGAGCGTAACGAGGCGATGGCCGGGGTCCGACACGAGCGGCATCCCCGCGTCGCTCACCAGCGCGATCTTTGCGCCTTGCTCCAGAGCCACGACAAGTTCCCGCGCGCGGGTCAGTTCATTGTGTTCGTGGTAGCTGACAAGTGGCTTGTGAATGTCGTAGTGAGTAAGAAGCTTCAGCGTATGGCGCGTATCCTCGCACGCGATTTGATCGACTTCCTTCAGGATGCGCAGCGCCCGAAGCGTGATGTCCTCGAGATTGCCGATCGGCGTGCCGACAAGATAGAGGCAGCCGCCGACTGCCGAATCCGCGGCGACTGCCGGCTTGGGAGGAGGAGTCCTCGCGCTCATGCTCACGAGTCTAGCACGCGTTCCGGCGGCGCCAGCCGCGCGTGCTATACTTTGAGTTTTGAGCAGTACATGGGAGGAGCGTCAGTGCCCCTGTACGAGTACAAATGCCTGAAATGCGGTCGCCGCACGGAAAAAATCGAGAGCGTTTCCGGCCCGCACCTGAAGAAGTGCCCGAACTGCGGCGGAAAAGTGGAGTCGGTGATCACCGCGCCCGCGATCCAGTTCAAAGGCGCGGGTTGGTACGTAAATGACTATGGTGGGAAAAAGTCCACTGGCGGCGATGGAGAAAAAGCGGACAAGCCCGTCACTGAAGCAAAAGAAGCAGGGAACAACGATAAGGAATCGACGAGCAAGGAAGCGGCTTCCAAGGATGCAAAAGAGAGCAAGGAAAAGAAGCCGGCGAAGAAGAAGTAGTGCTTTTGAACGAGGTGCTTCGCTCAGAGTTTGAGGGTTTTCAAATAGCTGCGGAAGGCGGCACCGAATTCAAGATTCTCCAGCGCGAGCTCGACAGTGGCTTTCAGGAAGCCAAGCTTATGGCCTGCGTCGTAAGAAACGCCGTCGTAGATGTAAGCCCAGAGCCCTTGCTCCCTGGCGAGAATGCGCAACGCATCCGTAAGCTGAATTTCGTTTTCCGCGCCCGGCTTAGTGCGCTCAAGGCAATCGAAAATCGCTGACGGCAAGACGTAGCGCCCGGTGATGGCGAGATTCGATGGAGCGCTTTCCGGTTTCGGTTTCTCGACGAGTTCTCGGATGCGCAGCAATCGTTCCCCGAAAGGCGGCTGCGGAGCGGGTTCACCATCCACGATGCCGTAGAGATGGGTCTTCTCTTTTGGGACTTCCTCGACGGCAATGGCGCCGACGCCGGTAGATTCATAGACGTTGATGAGTTGTTTAGTAGCGGGATTTGGACCGGGGATTAATACGTCGCCGAGCAAGACCGCGAAGGGTTCGTCGCCCACAAGATCGCGCGCGACGAGTACGGCGTGGCCCAGGCCCAGCGGTTCTTTTTGCCGCGTGTAGCTCACCTGCACCATGTTGCTGATCTTGCGCACCATTTCCGCTTGGTCTTTCTTGCCTTTTTCTTCCAGAAAACGTTCGAGTGCCGGCGCCGAATCGAAGTGGTCTTCGATGGAATTCTTTCCTTTGCCGGTGACAATAATGATGTGTTCGATCCCGGAAGTGACGCACTCTTCGACGACGTACTGAATCTGCGGCTTGTCGACTACGGTGAGCATCTCTTTCGGCTGCGCCTTGGTGGCGGGCAGGAAGCGCGTGCCAAGTCCCGCGGCAGGGAGCACCGCCTTGCGGACTTTGTTGCGGCTGCTCTTAGCACCGTCGGTTTCGGCCGAGTTGGCAGTGGCGGAGGTGTTTTTGATCATGGTCTCAATCTTTCACTCACTCTAAGAGGATGAACACCATTCTTCGATGTGGTTTGGGGTGCCGTCAACGGAATTGCACAATAGCGGTGCCTCTTGGATTAGTCAAGCAGCGTCAGCATGACCCCCGATTGCAGAACGAATGGTGGCCAACGCGTAGCCTCAAGCACAGGCCGGGTGTGTGCTAGCATAATGAATGCTGAACGTTTTTTCCCGACGGAGCAGAGGCGGAGCATGCGAATCCTGGGAATTGAATCTTCGTGCGATGAGACGGCGGCGGCCGTGGTTGCCGACGGGCGAGAGATTTTGTCCAGCATCGTCGCTTCGCAAATCGATGTGCATAGGAAATATGGCGGCGTGGTGCCGGAGCTGGCTTCACGCGAGCATTTGCGGCAGATCGTGCCGGTGGTGCGCGAAGCCATCGCCCAAGCGGGAATGAAGCTTCAGGAGGTGGAGGCTATCGGTGTTACGCAAGGGCCGGGGCTGGTGGGGGCACTGCTGGTCGGAATTACGTACGGAAAAACGCTGGCGCAGGCGCTGGGGAGGCCGCTCGTGCCGGTGAATCATCTTGAGGGGCACGTGCATGCGGTCTTTCTGGAAGCGCACAAGGCGGGGCGAGCGGCGAAATTGCCAGCGGTGTGCTTGATTGTTTCGGGCGGGCACACGGTTCTTTATGAAGTGAGGGCAGGAGATTCGAACGTGCAGGATCCGAATGGGCTCTTGCGTTACCGCAAGATCGGCCAGACGCGGGACGACGCCGCGGGAGAAGCGTACGACAAAGTGGCCAAGCTGCTTGGGCTGGGTTATCCCGGAGGGCCGATTTTGGATCGATTGGCGGCGGTTTCGAATGGCGCGATGGCGCCGGTGAAATTCGGGCCAACGAAAATGAGGGGAAACGTGCTGGACTTCAGCTTTAGCGGACTGAAGACGGCAGTGCTGTATCACGTTCGGGAACACAACGAGTACGTCGAAGAAATCGGCCGTCGCGAAGAAGCGCTGGCCCGCGGCGAAAGAAAATTCGAGCAATTGCTGCCGCTGTGCTCGCCCAAAACGCTCGCGCTGGTTCGTGAGTTCCAAAATGCGGTGGTGCGCGATCTAGTCGAACGCACGATGAATGCCGCAGAAGAGCTGGCGGTGGAAAGCATCCTGGTTTCCGGCGGGGTGGCGGCGAACAGCCAGTTGCGCGCGACGTTCGAACAGCGCGCGAAATCCTCTGGTGTCGAAGTATTTTTCCCGAGCCGCGCGCTTTCGACGGATAACGCTGCAATGATTGCGGCCGCAGCATATTCCCGCTTCCGCGCCGGCGTTATCGCAGATACAACCCTCAACGCCGATCCCAGCCTCGCACTCGCTTGAATAGCGATAGTGATTTTGTCGAAGAGAAAACTTAACACAGAGTTTATAGAGAACGCGGAGAAGAGAATTCCGATTCCGTCCGATTCCGACCGAATGTTGTTGAATATTGTTGAATATTGTGGCTGGCGGCCGAGTATTGACCGGTCTGTGATAAGATTCCGCCAGCGTTAGGGGCGCATCCGGTCCGCGGAAAGGGTAGAAGCCCACCTGTTTGTAATCCATCTTCGCGAACCTTCTTTCAGCCCGATGTGCGGACGACGGGCACTGCAATGAAAGGAGGTCGCTATGTCGACCCATTTCCAGGACGCGCCGCGCCCGCTTTCCGATCGTCCCAATCTCCGGCACTTATAGTAAACGGGCAGGAATACCTGTCCCACTGGGGCTACTACCGCGTGGGGTATACTTTCGCGAGCATGGACATGGCGGCGGGCGAAGGCGCGCGATTCGAACTGGCGAGCGATCAATCGCTGCTGGTTTATTTCGATCAACAGAATAAAAAAGGCCGGGCTCCCGACAAGGTCCCCGACATGGTCGGGACAGGCGCGACAAGTTCGGCCCGGTCTCCACAAAGCCAGATCACGCTCCAAGCGAATGAAAAGGTCAGGAAGCTGCTTCGGCTGCTGCAGTTGGAGCCCGTCGCGGGCGTGCGCAATCTTCATCCTGCGTATTGCTCCTTGCTGGTTAAGTTCGATGGACTGAGATTGCGTCACGAGGAAGTGGAAGCGGTTCTGCGTGAATAATCGCAGCAGGTCGAAATTCCCGTGTGCTACGGCGGTGAGTTTGGTCCGGATTTGGGTGAGGTGTGTGCGATGCGCGGGATGACGCCCACCTGGGCCATCCAGTTGCATGCTTCGGTCGAGTATCTTGTTTATTTTTTAGGGTTCGTGCCCGGATTTGCGTACCTCGGTGAATTGCCCGCGGGTTTGGTTACCCCGCGTCTGGCTACGCCGCGGCGAAGAGTGGCCCGAGGCAGCGTGGGAATTGCAGGGAATCAGACCGGCGTGTATCCGTTCGTCACACCGGGGGGATGGAGATTGATCGGGCGGACGCCTATCAAAATGTTTCTTGCTGAGCGAGATGGCCTGAGCCTGTTGTCCATAGGAGATCGCGTGCGATTTACGCCGATTTCGCCCGAACGATTCGTGGAGATGGAGCGTGCATGCGCGTGATTGAGGTGCAAGCGCCGGGACTGCTCACCACGGTACAGGATTTGGGGCGAGAAGGATTCGGGCCCATGGGAGTTTCGCTTTCCGGAGCGGCGGATCCTGTGGCACTGCGGATTGGAAACCGATTGGTGGGAAACGTGGAGGGCGCAGCGGGATTGGAAATGACTCTGCTTGGCGGGAGATTCATGTTTTGGGAAGGCGGGGTTTTTGCGCTGACGGGATCGGATTTTGGCGCAACGCTGGACGGTGCGCCTGTTCTGTCGTGGGCATCGCACCAAGCGAAGCCGAGGCAAACGCTGCGAGTGGGGCCGACGCGTTCGGGAGCAAGGTGTTATTTGTGCGTGCAGGGCGGAATCGCGGTGAAGGATTTTCTGGGGAGCGCGTCGACGCATCTCTTAAGCGGGCTTGGGGGACATGAAGGCAGAGCCCTGCGGGAGGGAGACGTGCTGAAGATTGGGCCGGCAGAGGGCTCGTTTCGTCACCGTTCTCTCTCGTCCGCGGCATGGGAGCGGCTTGCACCGCGGAAGGTGTTGCGCGTCACGCTAGGGCCGCAGAGCGACTGGTTTCCAGGAGCGGCGCAGAAGATATTTTATGAGAGCACCTATCGTGTGAAGGAAGAGTCCAATCGCATGGGCCTAAGATTGGAAGGCGAGGCCATTGCGGCGCCTTGGGGCGGGGAAATGGTTTCTGAGGGCGTTGCGCTTGGGGCCATCCAGGTGCCGGAGGGAGGATTGCCCATGGTTCTTTTTGTGGAGCAGCAAACCACGGGCGGGTATCCGAAGATCGCCAATGTGATTTCGGCAGATTTCCATAGTCTCGGGCAGCTTCGACCGCGCGATGAGATTCGATTCGAACGGGTGGGGTGGGAAACGGCGCGATCCCTGTTGCGTGAGCAGGAGGAATGGATGGCCTCGGGGGAGCTGATTTTCGAATGAGGCGCGCTCATCGAAATGTAGATCTGAATTGCGACATGGGCGAGCTGCCAGAGGCCATTGCCGACGGCACGCAAGAATCGCTGATGCCCTCGCTTACGTCGGTCAACGTGGCCTGCGGGGGGCATGCGGGCGACGTAGAAACCATGAAGGCAACGATCGAGCAGGCGCTTCGCTGGAAGCTGGCGATCGGGGGGCATCCTGGCTATCCCGATCGCGCCAATTTCGGGCGGCTGGAGTTGAACCTGGCTGCGGAAGCAATCGCCAGTTTCGTTTTTGAACAGGTTCGCACACTTTCGGAAATTGCCGCCGCTTGCGGTGTCCGGTTGGCGCACGTCAAACCACACGGGGCGCTCTACAATCAGGCCGTGGGCAATCGCGAGATAGCGAAGGCGATTGCGGAAGGTGTCGCTCGATGGAGCCGGGATGTTGTCTTGGTGGGGCTGGCTGGGTCGCCAATGCTGACTGTTTTTCGCGAAGCCGGTTTCGTTGTTGCTGCCGAGGCGTTCGCCGACCGGCGCTACGAGCCGGATGGATCTTTGCGCTCACGCAAGTTTGAGGATGCCCTGCTCCGGGAACCCGCGGAGGCTGGCCGACAGGCGCTAAGCATCGTTGACCGAGGGGCGCTGATTGCGCGCGACGGGACGGAAGTCGCGGTTGACGCTCAAACCCTCTGCATTCATGGCGACACTCCAGGCGCGCCAGAGATTGCTGCAACGGTGGCGACGACGCTCCGTCAAGCTGGAGTTACCCTCTGCGCGCTCTCCCGCTAGGCGAACCGATTGTACGGTGTTGGGACGCATGGCAGTGGGGATGCGGGCTAGTTTCTATCAATCGAGTACGGCCAGACAATGGCGTCCCGGGCGTATACTCTGCTTGATGAAAGCTTAGTTTGGGGCAGCGAATTGAGATCGGGCGGACGGATGTCTTCCTACCCAACGGATGGCAATTGCTGAAACGGTCAGACGAGGTCTTCGTGGCCCAATCTTCCCCGAAGAAAAGCCAAATGAACGCATTTCTTTCGACGAAGGGAGGCTTTGCGTCCAAGAAGCCTTCGGTAAAGCCTTGCTTTTCGAGGTCGAGACGTATGTCACAAAGTCTCTTGAACTCAGACAAGCAGGGCAGCTATCGATGGTTCAGCAAGAGTTGCTTACGATATATGTTGAAGGGGTTGGGGTTGATCCAAGAGACCATATGCATTCCTTTGCAGGTCTTGTTCGCGGGCCCAAAGAAGATGAAACGCATTTCGCACTGAATAGCACTCTCTGGTGAACGTGTGCTCACCTGGCTGGGCTCTTGGATTGCGAAAGGAAGAGACGGCCCTGAATGTATTGGTTCTAACGCTGGCTTACTTGGAGCGTAGTCGGGGGAAAAGTGCTACTCGTGGTTCAGCGCAGAAAAGAGAGCGCCCGAAAAAAAAGAAGGGCGCCCGCGGCGGACGCCCCACTACAGGAAGAAAAGGAAAAAGCCGAGCTACTCGAGTTTTTCGGTCATGATGGGGAACTGGAGCTTGGCCTTGGCCAAGGACTTGACGACGGTGGCCTCGGCGCTTTCCGCCGTGGTATTGCGGGAAGTGGCCATTTCGCTGACGAGGAGGTACTTCGCGCGTTCGAGCATTTTCTTTTCGCGGAAGGAGAGAGGCTTGCTGCGGCTGAGGGAAACGAGACTCTTCAGGACGACGGCGACTTCGAGGAGCGCCCCGGTGCGCATGCGCTCGGAGTTCTCTTTGAAGCGGTGCTTCCAGTCATGATGAGAGTTGAGTTTGCCCTTTTCGAGGAAGCCAAGAACTTTGGTGGATTCGGTGGAACGAATGACGGAACGAAGGCCAACAGTCATGGCGTTGGATTGCGGGACCATGACGCGCAAGCCACTGGAAACAATGCGGATCATGAAGTAACGTTCGGTTCTGCCGTTCAAGACTCCGTAGCTGATCTGCTCAACAACGCCCACACCGTGATTTGGGTAAACGACCTTGTCGCCGATCTTGTAGTCCATAGATTTGCTTGCCCCCCAGGCGATGCATTACAAAGATATTACATTGTGTTGGAAGAGTCAAGATATATCCAGTGGAATCATGAGGTTAGGGAAAATTAAGTACAAATTTGGCAGTTGAATTGCTTAGGCGGCAGGAATTGGATGTACCGCATGGATGGCAAAGTAGGCTCAGTTCGAAGCCGAGAACTGGCCTGTGGCTGGCACAGGTTTTGTTTTGTGGTGCTCGATCGATATGCCGAATGTGGGGGCTTCGCAGTCAAAGGCGAGAGTACGGTAGAATGCGGATGTGATTGTACTAGCAATAGATACGTGTGATTCCAGGGGCAGTGTGGCGGCGCTGCAAGAAGATTGCCTCTTGAAGGTTGTTGACCACGATTCACAGGAAGAGTATTCGTCGTGATTACTCCCGGCGGTTCGTCAGTGCTTGGAGGGTAGCGAACTTCAAATGGAGGACGTGGACGCATACGCAGTAGCGGCCGGGCCAGGTTCGTTTACGGGCGTACGGGTGGGTTTGAGTACCGTGAAGGCTTGGGCGGAAGTTTACGGGAAACGGATCGTAGCGGTCTCGCGGTTAGAAGCATTGGCGAGGGAATCCTCGGGCGAAACACCCCTGGTGGCCGCGTTTGCGAACGCGCAACGGGGTCAGGTGTTCGGGGCCGTCTATCAACGCAATGGGACCGACCTAGTGCGGTTTGGTAACGAGATGGTGATCGGACTGGGGAAATTTGTTGAAGCAGCGGCCGAATTTGCAAAGGGTGAAAGTATTTCGTGGGTTTCGACGGATGCGGGGTGCCTTGCTTCCGAGGAGGCCTGGAAGGCGCGAGAGATGCGGCAGGAAAGAGTAGAGTGCGTTTCGAGCGTGCGCGCACCGATTATTGGGCGCATTGGATTGGCGGAATTGGCAAAGGGAAGGTTCACGGACGCAATGGCGCTGGATGCGAATTACGTGCGACGCTCGGACGCGGAAATTTTCTGGAAGGGAAGAAC
>QHZC01000295.1:7709-10910 GCA_003224515.1 Acidobacteriota bacterium | reverse complement strand
TTCCCGCTTTGTATCTGGCCACGGCGATGGCTCTGCAAGGCATGACCAAGCAGGAGCTTGAAGCTCTGAAATTGCGGATCGAAAAGATGCGAGTATGAGCGCCCAGGAATTACGCGCTAGGGCTTTCGAAACTGTTTGTCACGCACTCGCAGAGCCGACCGAGGGTAACAATGTTTAAGCAAGGAGCTTTCGTTAACGTACTGACTTCCGATTCAGAGCATTGGAAGTCGACCCTGGCAAATCTTGATCGACTCCCGTCACTCGATCATATTGGGCTATGGCTCGAACGTATTCCTAGAGGAAACGAACTTAAGGAAATTAAAAATGCGTTTCGCGGTATCGAACTCATTGTTCATGGCCCTTTCATTCATACGTCGCTTGTATCACATATACCCGAAATAGTGACGGCCACGCAGAAGCGTTTCGATGCCACAGTTGAATTTGCAAAGTTACGCGGCGGCTACGCGGCGAACGAGAACGCGTCAACTGACTCAAAACAAAGGAGAAAAACTGGTGCCCGGGGTGGGAGTCGAACCCACATGAGGAAAAATCCCCGGAGGATTTTAAGTCCTCAGCGTCTGCCATTCCGCCACCCGGGCATAAGCAAGTCTAAACATAGCATGTCAGAAGACTTACTGCGCATTCACTGCGCCAGCTTGGTCACCCTCCTCGCCCCTGGAGCTGGTTCTAGTCAGTTGGCAAGCTCGGCTTTGTCTCAACGAAGCCAATTAATCTCTGAACGGCAGCCAACTGGTACTGCGAGGCCAGATGGGCGTATCTGACAGTCATTGCAATGGTCTTGTGTCCCATGATTTGCTGCCTCAAGTCGTTCCAGGTGTCTTCAATTGGGGTTGTATTAATAGTTTATTCAAACCATTGTCGGGGCGTCTGCAGCCTCTCGTCATAACGATTCCAGAAGACGGGTTCTTCGCCATTCGAATACTGCTTCGCAATTCTCCGAGCGGCTAGAGCCGGCAGAGGCAATGGGCAGGGTGCAAAGTTCATTTCTCACTGCCAGGAAGGGCAGGGTTGAACTGAGTTTACTTGTGCGGTGGCCCCAATGGTACGAGCGACCCGCGCGCGGTTTTCAGAAAACGAAATCTTCGAGGGAGGGTTCAAATGAAAATGGAAGGGTCGATGAAGTTCGGCGTTCTCGAATTAAATTAGTCTTTTTTATTCGCTCAGAAGTTAAAGGATTCGGGGAGCATGAAATCGAACTACTTGGCTAATTATAAGAAGGTGATAGTGAGCTCACTGAAAGCGACGGCCAACTGGACTTGGGATCGGCCGTTCGTCTACTGGCTCGATCTGCTCGCCTTAACGCGGGTTTGATGCGGCCTGCCGGGCACCTTGCTTAATCATTGCATCGTTCTGTTCGATGCTGCCCTTCACGAGCTCCGTCTTTACTTCCGATTTCTGTCCTGCCAATAGGTTTACTTCGGTCTCGAACGTCCGGTAGCCCGGCAATTCAATCTTGATGCGATGCTTTCCCGCCGCGATCAGCAGCGAATGAAACTTCCCGCCAAATTCGCCCACATGTCCTACATACCATTCATCGAGAAACACGGCGGCTCGATTCGGCTGTACCGTCAGCTTCAATGTCGCAATTTGCGATGGCGTCTCCCATCCCACGCTTTTTCCCATCGCCACGCGCACCGTTTGCTTTCGACCAGGTTCGACCACAATCTTGCGAACAAAGTCCTCAAGACCCGCCTGCCGAACGCTGATTTCGTGCTCTCCAGGCAGCAGCATCACTTTCTTGTTGCCTTTTAGCTCTTTCAGATAGCCTACATATTGTCCATCGATCCAGACCCCCGAGTCCCTTTCCACTTTGCTCGCGCCTTCAAACTGCACTTCCCCCATTACCCGATTGTCCGCGTAACTGTCTGCCGCGGAGAGCAAGAGAATCAATGCCGCCACAACTGGAACAACCCTCCCGATCCGGAACAGCTTCCCATCTACGAAGACTTCACTGCGTTTATTGAACATGCTTCCCCCTTCACCAACCCACGGTAGGCAAAACGAACTGCATTTACCCTGCCAACCGCAACTTCCTGAGAACCGCCCCAAATCTAAGAAACAGTTAGGTTTGTCACAATCTTCCCACTCGTTGTCTGTGTTCGCTCCCCAGTAGTATACCGCAAAAAATACTCACCATCCGCCGTACGCAGCTACTCAATTCTCAGCGCGTTCACGGGGGAAATAGATGCTGCGCGATTTGCGGGAATGATGGCCGCAAAGAATGAGCAGATCGCAAGCGCTCCCGCAGCCACGGTCAGCGCGAGCGGATCCCAGGAGGAAACACCGTAAAGTTGGGCTGAGATCAAACGCCCAGCGCCAACTGCAAGTGGCAATCCCAAGATAAGTCCAACCAACACTCGCATGAATGCCCCGCGCAATACCAGTCGAATCACTTTCGGGCGGTCCGCGCCAAGCGCCATGCGAATGCCGATTTCGTTGGTTCGCTGTGCAACTGTATATGCCGTGACGCCGTACAGCCCCACGGCAGCCAGTACCAGTGCCACAATCCCAAACAGGCCAGCGAGGCTGGCCACGGCGCGCTCTTGATCAAAGGAAAGATCAACCTGCTGCTGCATCGTCCTGATGCTGTTGATCGTCAAGTTGGGATCCAGCTCCCTCAGCATCCTGGTGAGAAGTGCCTCAAGGGGGCCGGGGGACATACTGGTCACCAGCATAATGCCGCCGATAAAGTGCGAGCGCAGCTCGATTTTCTTCATCAGGTCGTCGGGGTAATCGACGTTCTGGGCGAGCGGGACGTAGAACATCGGGCGCGCCGGTCGATTCAAGCCCCAGCCCGCAAACTTCGCGTCGCGCACGACGCCGACGATACGGAATGTGCCGGCATACTCGGGCACGTCCAGGCCGAAGTGTTGATCCAGCGGGTCTTCGCCGCTCTTGAAAAAACGCTTCACGAAGGCCTCGTTGACGATCGCCACCGGCGCCGTAGTTTCATTGTCCGCTGCGGTGAACACACGTCCGCGCAGGATCGGCATGCCAAAATTCTGAAGATAGCTGGCGCTCACGCGGTCCCACGACGCGCCCCCCTCCTCATTGAGCTTGGCAGGGGGGTGGCCAGCGACCATGATTAACTCCCCCCAGTTATCGGTGAGCGGGTTATAAAGCGCCAGCCCGGACCCCTGAACACCTGGAAGGCGATTGAGTTGTTCTTCAAGCTGGCGG
>QHZC01000295.1:0-7684 GCA_003224515.1 Acidobacteriota bacterium | reverse complement strand
TATCCACGACCACGCGCCCTTTCACCTGGTATCCAAACTCCTGATGCTCGAGCTTGTTCAGGCTTCGCGCCATCATGGTCGCACCGGCGACCAGGACAACCGACAAGGTAGCCTGCACAACCAGCAACGCCTTGCGGGCGAAAGAAGAACGATCCTTGATGCCGCGACCCGAACCGCGCAATGCTTCCGCGGGATCGGTACGCGTGGCAAGCCACGCGGGAGCTGCCCCGAAAATGATTCCGGTTACCATCGCCAACCCGAAGGCAAACGCCAATACGATGAGCGATAGCGTGGCGCTAATCGGCAGAAAATGTGAGCTGCGAAACGCAAGCGAAAGCAGCAGCCGTGCCGCTGCAATGGCCACCAGAAGCCCAACAACGCCGCCGCCGACGGCGAGAAGGACGCTTTCCGTGAGGGCTTCCGCAACGATCTGCCGCGGCGTGGCGCCGACGGCAAGCCGCACCGCCGTTTGCCCGCGACGAGCAACGCCGCGAGCCAGCAACAGGTTCGCCACGTTGGCACATGCGATCAGCAGCACCCAGCCGCATACCGAAAGCAAAATCTGCAGGCTCCGCCCGTACTCCTCTTTCATCACCGCCACCCCAGCTCCGGCGGGTACCACGCTGACCACCTGCTTGGGAAGCAAGCGGATCACGTCCGCCATCCAGTTGGCAGGATATCCGGAATCGTTCTGCAGCCATCGGCGTAGCAGTCCAGTAAGGCGCGGAGCCATTCCGTCAATCGAAGCTCCCGGCCGCAGGCGGCCGATCATGCGCAGCCAGGCAGAGACAGGCTGATACAAAAGACTACCTTCACCATCCATC
This sequence comes from Acidobacteriota bacterium, assembly GCA_003224515.1. Taxonomy (GTDB): domain Bacteria; phylum Acidobacteriota; class Terriglobia; order Acidiferrales; family UBA7541; genus Acidiferrum. The sequence goes on along the minus strand of QHZC01000295.1, from coordinate 6,860 downwards.
ATGGGTTCCTGCTGCAGGGGGACCCAGATATGAGGAGGATCGCTTTGCAGCGTTTCGCCGAAAAATCCTGCGGGCGCGACGCCAATCACGGTAAGAGGATGGCCCTCGACGACGAAGGTTGAACCCACAACCGAAGGATCGGAGGCATAGGTGGTCTGCCAGACGCGGTGGCTAAGCACTGCAACCGGCGAGGCAGCTGGCTTGTCGTCATCCGGCGCAAACACCCGTCCGCCGAAGGCACGCACGCCAAGAGTTGAGAAATAATTACCGGTAACGTACTCCGAGCGCAAGGGTCTGGCAGCTGATTCGAAGCCCTGACGCCGCACGCTCATCCGCCCACGCCCGGCCTGGAAGGCGGCTACCTCCTCAAATTCCGGTGTTTCTGCCTTCAGCCGCTCGTACAAAGGGAAGGAGAACATCCCCCAGCGGTCCTGAGGACCCCCTTCCACGCAGCATTCATCGCCTTCGCCGACCCGGTAGAGCCTGCCGGGATCAGAAACTGGCAACGAGCGGAGCATCACCGCGTGGATCAACGCAAATATTGCCGTGGTTCCGCCTATTCCCAAGGCCAGCGTCAGCACCGCTGCAGCAGTGAAAACAGGCGACAGCCGGAACTGTCGCATGGCGTACCGAAATTTGCCAGGCAGGTTTTGCATTGAACACCTCACCCTACTCTACGCATATCAGGGGCGGAGGGTTCCCCAGGCCAGCAAACTTGTCAGCGCCGCCCGCAGTCCTGCACAATTCCGCTTGGTGCTGTTGTATTGACGCTTCAGGGAGTCGTTCGTCACTAAGCTGCAATGGCTGGGGCAACGGGAATCAGCCCGCCCGTGACGGTCGGTAGGAAAAGACTCCAATGCGCGAGCCTGGGGTCCAAATCGGAAATCCCGGTTAAAATGTCGCACACCTGCGACGACCGCGCGAAACCACAACAGTCAGGAGACTCCAGTGCAGATCAGGCTAACCAGCGTGATGGTTGACAACCAATAGAAGGCGCTCCGCTTACCTAAGCAGATACGGACAGCACTGCGAGAGGGCGCCGAAAAAAAGGTCTACGTTGCAACAGACCAAAGGGCAAAATATGCGGAGGTGGAGGTCGTCTTTGATCACGTTCGGCTGGCAGGAATCACAAAGGTTGTCATTCCGGCAGAAAAATCCACGCACTGAAGCCTTTCAACCGAATTCCCGGCGTTGCGTCATGTCTACCGGTCCACAAAACCAAGCCTCCAAAGATCATAGTCAAACGCATAAAGCGTCCATCAGATTTGTAGTTTCCGATTAGGTCGACATAACCGGGAGTTAGACGGCCATTAAGGCCGATTGCTGGTGAAGTAGGATTGCCGACAGATTTCGAGCGGCCTGTTGACCGCCTAATTCGTAGTGGCGAATTGCACGTAGGGCTTAGAGACTTTGACGATGACGTCCTGATTGGGTATACCTACCGGCTTGAACTCGACGTCAATTTTGAAATATGGACAGTCCTGACTGACAAATGTTTCTCGTAATCCTGTTGGTGGCCCGCCTTCCTTCCTGAACATTGGTCGTACTCCTTCTTCCGTCCTGAAAACATGGAGGAGGTCCCATCGCGTCATGCCCTGTTTTATGCTCTCCATTTTCTCCAAGACTTGTGTCAGCCAAGCTGCGTGGTCTTGCTTGCACGGGTCCGAACTCGCCGACTGCGCCGGTCGAAAGGAAGCGAAGCCCCCAACAAAGATGATTGAAACCAACAAGAGCACGAAAAGTCGTGGAATCATTTTTTGCCCTCCTTTTACCGGAAACGTAGCAATCTCAGGTTGATGGCTCCCACTTGACTAAAGTTTGTGGATGTTAGCCTTTGAAATGTCACCCCAGAAATTATCATCCAGATTTCGACAGCCTAACGGCTGGTAAACCCACAAACCGACTGCACGGCCAAGTGGAATCCGCATCGGTCCACACAAGCGCGTTCTCGGTACTGATCCGACAGACAGAACCGACAACTTCCGCTTCGCCGTCAGAACGAAGCCGCCCATAATCGCGGACACCCCTGCCGAATCTCCGGTAACTTCTATTGGTGTACTCCTGCGCTTGAGAGCTGCCCTAAAGTACCCTACGACCCTTCTCAGAGTATAATCGCGGCCAAGTATGCCGCTTGCTCCGGGCGCCAAACTCGGGCCCTACGAAATCCTCGCGCCACTGGGTGCGGGCGGCATGGGCGAGGTGTACCGCGCGCGTGATACGCGGTTGGAGCGTAGTGTCGCCATCAAGATTTTGCCGGCGCAGTTTTCTTCTGATCCTGTGCACAAGCAGCGGTTCGAGCGCGAAGCAAAAACCATCTCTCACCTGAATCATCCACATATCTGCGTGTTGCACGACATCGGTCATCAGGACGGAATCAACTATTTGGTGATGGAGTGTCTCGAAGGTGAAACGCTGGCGAAGCGTCTGGAGAAGGGGCCGCTGGGGCTGGAGCAGGTGCTCAATGTGGGTGCGCAGATCGCGGACGCACTGGATAAAGCGCATCGCAGCGGTGTGGTGCATCGCGATCTCAAGCCCGGCAACATCATGCTCACGCCGAGTGGGGTGAAGCTGCTGGATTTCGGCCTGGCGAAACCGGTGGCTCCCCTGACGAGTCTAGCGACGTTGACCGCGACAAGGCAGGAATCACCGGTGACCGAGCAAGGGACGATTGTCGGGACATTTCAGTACATGTCGCCAGAGCAGATCGAAGGAAAAGAGCTTGACGGGCGGAGCGATATTTTTCCCCTGGGCGCGGTTCTGTACGAGATGGTGACAGGCAATAAGGCGTTTGAGGGGAAGAGCCAATTGAGCGTAGCGTCGGCGATTCTCGAGAAGGAACCTGCGCCCACTAGTGCGGTAAAGCCAATGACCCCGCCAGAGCTGGATCATGCCATCCGGCGCTGTCTGGCGAAGGACCGCGAAGAACGCTGGCAAACAGCGCGGGACTTGGCTCTGGAATTGAAATGGCTCACGGAATCCGTGTCCCAAGCAAGAATTCCGGCGCTGAAAACGGCGTCGAAAACGAGGCGCGAATGGGTAGCCTGGGCATTGGCGTTGGCTGCAGCAGTTTCGGCGACTCTGTTTGCACTCGCTTACTTCCGCAAAGCGCCCGCCGAGGCGCACGTGGTCCGATCCATGATTCTTCCGCCAGAAGGCGGAACGTTCGTTTTCAACGGTCCGATCGGCGGAGCGTTCTTATCGCCAGATGGCAGCAGCGTTGCTTTCATTGCGCGAGTCGGAAAGGTAACGCAATTGTGGGTACGGCCTGTTGATTCCTTTGCGGTTCGGGCGCTGGCCGGGACGGAAGACGTCTCGTTCGCTTTTTGGTCCCCAGACAGCCACAATTTGGGCTTCTTTGCGCAGGGAAAACTGAAGAGGATTGCGGTGGCCGGAGGACCGCCGCAAACACTGTGCGAAGCTGACTCGAGCCGCGGAGCAAGCTGGAGCCCCAGAGACATAATTATCTTCGCCAGAGTCAGCGGTGAAATTCAGCGTATCCCGGCTTCAGGCGGAAGGCCGCAGCCGGTTACCACACTGGACGCTAGTCGGCGCGAAGGGACGCACCGCTGGCCTCATTTCCTGCCCGATGGAAATCATTTCTTATTCATGGCGGCGCTCCTTGGCCCGGTCAGTGAGGACAATGTTTTTTACGTGGGCTCGCTCGACCAAAAGGAAAGCAGAATCCTATTCCACGGCAGCTCGCCTATCGCCTACGCCACGGGCTATGTGGTGTACCTGGCCGAGGATGTGTTGATGGCGAGATCATTCGATCCCCTAAAGCTGGTTTTGACTGGAGACCCGATTCCAGTGGCTGAGGGGGTCCGGTTTGACCCATTATTTAGCAATGGAATTTTTTCCGTGTCAGCAAAGGGCGATTTGCTGTACCAATTGGGGAAAGGGTCTAGCACACATTCCTTGCTATTGTTCGATAGCACCGGAAAGCAGTTGGCAAGCCTGGGTGAGTCGGCTCCAAGCTCAACCCCTAGATTTTCGCCCGACGGAAAAACTGTGCTCTATGACTCAATTGCCACCACTGCCGCGAAGATAGACCTTTGGCTGGTGGATATCGGGTCGCGAAACCGTACACATCTGACTAGCGATCCCTTGAATCTTGTGTATCACTCGGCAGTGTGGTCTCCCGACGGGACACGTGTCGCGTACTCATCCGCGAGAAGCGGAAATCGAGCGATTTACATCAAGGCGGTCAACCTGATCGCACCAGAGGAAGAACGATGGGAAGCAAAGGACGATACGTTCGCCGGCACAGGCGACTGGACGCCCGATGGCAAGTTCCTGATTATCACAGAACGGCCAATACGCAGTGGCGAACTGCGAATTTCATTGCTTCCCATTGCAGGGAATGGTGGTGCTGTTCCGTTAATCACGGTCCCAGGCGCAAACGTGGATTCGGGCCAGGCTTCTCCGGACGGCCGATGGATTGCCTATCGGTCGGACGAATCCGGAAAGAACGAAATTTATATCTCCTCTTTTCCGAAGCCAACTGGAAAACTCCAAGCATCGATCGCGGGCGGCGTTACCCCGCGATGGCGGCACGATGGCAAAGAGCTCTATTACCTCGCTCCGGATCGAAATCTAATGGCTGTGGAATTGAAAGAAGTTAACGGTTCGTTGCAAGTGGTATCCACCCGACCGTTGTGGGAGATGTTTCAGACCATGTATTTGACGGCCGCGGGAGTCAATCAATATGACATCAATCGGGATGGTACGCGGATCGTCGCAGATTCAGTGATGACAGATGAATCGTCCACGCCCCTCAGTCTCGTTGTCAATTGGACTACGGGGCTGAGGAAATGAGGAGTCAGGCTTATTGAGGTTTGATCCCAGCCGCCTCGAAGATACGGCCGGCGTTTTCACTCTCGCTGAGCACGAAGCGCGCGAACTCAGGCTGCGTCAGACTCATTGGATCGGCCCCATGCTTGGCAAGCGAGTCGCGCAGATCAGGCGCGGACAGAACCCGTGCAATGTCCTTCGCTAATTTATCCACCACTCCGGCAGGCGTGCCAGCTCGCACCCATACCCCATACCAAATCGGGTAGTCGAAGCCCGCGAGGCCGGCCTCCGCAATCGTCGGCACCTCCGGTAGCAATTTCGAGCGCGTCCTGGTGCTAACGCCTAGCGCGGTGAGCTTGCCCGCACGGATATCAGCCAGGGCGAGCGGAATGGGCGCCAGCAGATAATCGGTGCGGCGTGAGACCGTATTGGCGATCGTGTCGGCGATCGCGTCGCCTGGTCTGGCTGGCACGTGTAGCGCTTTAATGCCTGCCTGTAGATTGAATTTCTCGATTCCCAAGTGCGTGCCGGTACCGATGCCAGAAGAGCCAAACTTCAGCCCACCTGGTTTCGCCTTCGCCGCCGCAACAAGCTCGCCGACGGTGGCGATGCCAGACAGTTTGCCTACAACCAACACGTAAGGCTGGGTCGTGAGCGGAGCGACCGGGATGAAATCCTTCAACGGGTCATAGGGCAGGTTCCTCAGAATCGCGGCGCTGTATGCCTGGGCGCTGGTGTTCACGAGCAACGTGTAACCGTCTGCCGGCGACTTCGCGACCAAAGCAGGTGCCGCGGTACTTCCCTCGCCGGGGTAGTTCTCGACTGTCACGGACTGGCCCCAAAGCTCAGAGAGCTTCGGGCCTACGGCACGGGCCATCACGTCAGGCCCTCCGCCAGCCCCAAACGGCTCGATCATGCGCACTGGCTTCGTTGGATAGTCTTGTGAACTTTGCAGCATAAGCCTCAGCGAACAAACGAACCCCAGAGCCATCCGAGTCGACATGCATCCTCCCTACGGGAATACAGAGGTCACAACCGTTTCCCTTCCACAACCGTGTCTTTCGACTGCGCGAGAGGCGTATCCATTTCCGGCATTCGCGGATGAGTACACCCAGAGTCCGCAAGCTACAATGATCTGTGGCGAGTCGTCGGCGATTCGGAATCCAGTTGGGCATCATGCGGATTATTAAGTCCAGGGAAGTCGGCTTCTCGCCAGCATGCAACGGTCGCTGTTAGCGCATTTGTCGGTACTAACCCGCGGCGATCTGATAACTCCCGAAATTCTCGTCTAGAAGGTAACGGACAGATCGGCACGGGCATCCAAACACCGAGGCTAGCGACAGAACACCTTTGGAGAAAACCATGGCGCTTACCAAGCGGAAACTGGGAAATTCGGGATTGGAAATTGGCCCAATCGTGTTTGGCGGAAACGTATTCGGATGGACGGCATTCAACGCTGTGGATACGGCTGACGTTTATTCCAAATGGGTGCCGGGAAATAGAGGCGGGGAGTCCGAGACGATCATCGGCAAATGGCTGAAGCGCAGCGAGAAGCGGCAGCGAGTGATTATGGCAACGAAAGTTGCATCGGAAATGAGCCCAGGAAAGAAAGGCCTTTCCAAAGGCTACATTCTGGCCGCGGTGGAAGATTCGCTCAAGCGTTTGCAGACCGACTACATCGATTTATATCAGTCGCATGTTGATGACGCCGATACGCCGCTGGATGAAACGCTCGAAGCGTACGCGCAGCTAATCCAACAGGGAAAGGTGCGCGCGATTGGTGCATCAAACTACAACGCCAAGAGACTAGGAGAAGCGCTGCAGATCAGTAAGAAAAAGGGTCTGCCGCGGTACGAGAGTCTGCAGCCGCACTACAACCTTTACGAGCGGGCGGGGTTCGAAGCGGAGTTGGCGCCTCTTTGCCTGCGCGAAAACATCGGCGTGATTCCTTACTTTTCGCTGGCCAGCGGATTTCTTGCGGGCAAGTACCGTTCCGAAGCGGATTTGGCCAAGAGCGCGAGAGCGACCTTCGTGAAGAAATATCTGAACGAGCGCGGTTTCCGAATCCT
>QHZC01000300.1:1472-2741 GCA_003224515.1 Acidobacteriota bacterium | reverse complement strand
TTCCGCTTGCGAAGCATAGGGAACCGGATCTTCGACCAGTTTTAATTCCAATTGCCCACCGGCCTGAATGACGGACTTGGCGCGGGTGGGATCACCTTCGCCAGGAAGCTGCACGAGGATTTCGTTATCTTTACGACCGTGAGGCTGAATGGTCGGCTCGGTCAAGCCGAGAGCGTTGATGCGGCGTTCGATGGTCTCAAGCGATTGGGTCATGGTCGATTCTTGAATGCGCGCGATAGCGCTCGTACGAAGCGTCCAGCTATAGCCGTTGAGATCGCCTGCGGCCGCCGACATATCCCAGTCGGTGGCAAATTGAGCGTTATAAATGTCGCGGAATTGCGAGAGCTGGGCGGGATCGAGGTTGCGAACAAGAATGTGCGTGTCGTCGACACGGTGCACTTCATCATAGTGAATATTCTTCGAGCGCAGCAACGTAGTCAGGCGGTCCACGGTCGTGTCCGTCTCCTGCGCGATGGCTTCCTGCACCTGCACCTGGAGAATCAGGTGGGTACCGCCCTGGAGGTCAAGGCCGAGCTTGATCTGTTTGGAGAAATTGTCCCTGACCTGGGCGAGCGAGGTGGGGAACACCGGGTAGCCGAAAAGGAAATAGATACAGAACAGAATGACGGCGAAGATGAACAGCGCTTTCCACTTCAGATTCGGATTCATGGTCAGAAAGTAAGACGTGTAGTTCGGCGAAGGGTGGGCTTATTTTGCATCTTCCGATGCCTCCACCTGAGCAATCGCCGCACGCGCGATGCGAATTTTAACTTGCGGTTCGGTGGAAATTTTCAGAATGACCGAATCGCCATCGATACCATTGACGGTGCCATAGATGCCGCCGTTGGTGATCACTTTGTCGCCGGACTTGAGCTCCGCAAGCATGGCCTGCACTTTCTTGCGCTGGCGCTGCTGCGGCATGATCACCATGAAATACATAATGGCGAACATGAGACCGAGCGGGATCAAGAAGCCGCCGAACCCACCGCTGCCAGTAGTCTGAAAAATTATCACCGCCATCGTCGTCCTGAAAATCAGTTGTTAGCTATCAGTTGTCAGTTCTTAGTTTCCCGAGAATGCTCTTTCTCACCAGGAACCCTGAGTGACCCGGCGCCTCTTTCTCCTCCGGGAAGATACAAACGCCCCGCCGGGGACGAGCTGCAGGCCCCGGTATTGCTTCGACTTTCTCTGCTCTTGGTGCCCCGCGGACGGCCCACGCACTGCAAGAAGTTCTACCCTTAGGCCGGACCCGCCGTATAGCGCGCGTGC
>QHZC01000300.1:0-1347 GCA_003224515.1 Acidobacteriota bacterium | reverse complement strand
GCTGGGCCGCTGATCCTGGGCGTAGCGCGCGTTCTTGATCAGCACGCGGCCTTCGCTGGTATAGAGGCAGGCATGACGCGCCGCGCGTGTGGGCAGGACGCAATCCAGCATGTCGATGCCGAGCGCGACATAATCCGCAAGCTGTTCTGGGCGTCCGACGCCCATGAGATAGCGCGGGCAGCCCCGGGGTAGTAGTGCGGTCACTTCGGCGGTCATTTCACAGGTGATTTTATGAGGCTCGCCCACGGCCAGGCCGCCGACGGCGTAACCAGGAAAATCCAAATCGAGGAGTTGCCGCGCGCTCTCGCGCCGCAAATCTGCAAACGTCGCGCCCTGCACGATGCCGAATTGCTGTTGGCTGAGGTTTCCGTTACGTCGCGTGCATTCCTGAAAATAGATGCGCGCGCGCCGGGCCCATTCTGTGGTGCGCTTGAGCGCGGCTTCCGCTTTGTCGCGGGGCGCGGGCGTTGCGATGCACTCATCGAGTACCATGGCGATGTCCGATCCCAACGCGAGCTGAATCTCGGCGGCTTTTTCGGGCGTGAGGAGATGCTCCGAGCCGTCAAGATGGGAACGGAAGCGCACGCCCTCATTGGTCATTTTCCTCAATTCGGAGAGGCTGAAGACCTGATAGCCGCCGGAGTCCGTAAGGACGGCGCGCGGCCAAGACATGAATTGATGAAGCCCGCCAAGCTTGCGGACTAATTCCTGCCCGGGACGCAGATAGAGATGGTAGGTATTTGCGAGAATGATTCCCACGCCGAGCTCTTCGAGCGCTTCTTGGGTGAGGCCCTTGACGGCCGCCTGAGTGCCCACGGGCATGAACACCGGCGTATCGATCACGCCATGCGGCGTCGTCAAGCGCCCGCAGCGTGCGCCTGAGGGGTCGGTGTTCGTTACCTCAAACGAAAAATTCATCTTCGACTGAACACCCGAGAGCGGGACAGGCAAGAATGACTGCCCTACTTCAGTGTATCAGGAGAACATGAACGCCCAGCACACGCGGAGCACCACGAAGGCCGCCCAAACGCCGAAGGCAATTGTGTAAGTCTTGGACCCTTCAGTTTTTTCGGGTTCACAACGGCAAAACCAATCGCCAGCAAGAGTAGCGTCCAAAATGTGAAAACATCGAAGGACTTGCAAAGTGCCACCAGCCACTTCGCGGAGTCGTCGGGCAAGATTGCCGCCAAATTTGTGGCCACTGGGTTTTCAAGGTCGATCGTGCCGTACGGCTTCAAATACGGGATCAGGATGAAAAGTGGGCTGCTAACTAGCCCCGTAAGAAACGCATGCGACGTAATGCTGAATGCAGTGCCGAAATTAGTGCTGGCCCCGCCGAGGAGACTG
>QHZC01000304.1:4037-5614 GCA_003224515.1 Acidobacteriota bacterium | reverse complement strand
GTGAATCGTTTCGGTTGGCTCCAACCATAACTTCTAGATATAGAATCTAGATTATATAACTAACGAGTATCCGACGCGATCCAAAGTTGAGTCGACATCGCGGCGGACGTATTCTTTTAGGCGAGGCGGAAGCTCAAATCGTAAATTAGGAACGGAGAAGGGGCTAGCATAAGCGCGAGGGAGTGGGAACGCTAAAGTTACGCTTCTTCTAGGGGGATCCATGGGCACAAACGGCACGACTCAGGTCGCTCTCGGGACCGCAGATCTCATCAAGGCCCTAAACGCGGCCCGGAGAGGGAACTTTAAGGTGCGCATCCCGACGAGACATTCTGTTGTCCCACGGAAAGTGGCGGAAGGCCTGAACGACATCCTCTCCATAAACGGAAGGATGGCCGTAGAGCTCGAAGAACTTCGCCGGGAAAGGAAAGATGTTCTCCGAACTCTCCAGGCCGTCGAGAAGGGCGACTTCGCGGCCCGCGCCTCGGCCCAACATTCCCCGAACCCGGTAGTCCAGTCGCTCAACAGCGTCATCGCCATGAACGAGAGGGTCGCCGAAGAATTTGAAAGACGCGCGCGGTTCCTGGGGAACTTCAGTCGCGGCTGTAAACACCTTAATCGGGGACCTTGTTCAACCGACGATCGAGGTAGCGCGCGTCATCGGCGAGGTTGCCACCGGCAATCTTTCCAGAACCATGCCCATGGAGATCGAAGGCCGGCCGGTCAAAGGCGCCTTTCTCCAAATGGCCAAAACGATCAACACCATGGTTGGCCAGCTCAAAGCCTTCGCGTCGGAGGTGACACGCGTGGCGCGGGAGGTCGGAACGGAAGGCAAGCTCGGCGGCCAAGCAGAGGTGAGGGGTGCCGCGGGGGTCTGGAAAGATCTCACGGACAACGTGAACTTCATGGCCTCGAACCTCACCAACCAAGTTCGCAACATCGCCGAAGTTACCACCGCAGTCGCCAGGGGCGACCTCTCGCGAAAGATCACGGTCGAAGATCAACACCATGGTGGACCAGCTCAACGCCTTCGCAGGTGAGGTCACGCGCGTCGCTCGCGAAGTAGGAACAGACGGAAGGCTCGGTGGCGAAGCAGAAGTCAAAGGAGTGGGCGGGGCGTGGAAGGACCTCACCGACAACGTGAACTCCATGGCTCGTAACCTCACGAACCAGGTCCGCAACATCGCCGACGTCACGACCGCCGTTGCCAAAGGCGACCTGTCCAGGAAGATCACCGTGGAAGCAAAGGGTGAAATCCGGCAGCTCAAGGATACGATCAACACCATGGTCGATCAGCTCAAGGCCTTCGCGTCCGAGGTGACACGAGTAGCGCGAGAGGTAGGGACGGACGGCAAGCTCGGCGGGCAAGCACAGGTGAAGGGTGTGGGCGGCGTGTGGAAGGACCTGACGGACAACGTGAACTCCATGGCCTCCAACCTCACCAACCAGGTCCGTAACATCGCAGGCGTTACGACCGCGGTGGCCAAGGGCGACCTTTCGCGCAAGATCACGGTCGAGGTGAAGGGTGAGATTCTGCAGCTCAAACAAACCATCAACACCATGGTGGACCAGCTCAAAGC
>QHZC01000304.1:0-4017 GCA_003224515.1 Acidobacteriota bacterium | reverse complement strand
GGGCGGGCAAGCGCGGGTGAAGGGCGTGGGCGGTGTGTGGAAGGATTTGACGGATAACGTAAACTCCATGGCTTCGAATCTCACAAACCAGGTCCGTAACATCGCTGACGTCACGACGGCCGTTGCCAAGGGTGACCTCTCCAAGAAAATTACAGTTCAGGTGAAGGGTGAGATTCTCCGCCTCAAGAACACGATCAACACCATGGTGGACCAGCTGAACGCCTTCGCAGGTGAGGTCACCCGTGTGGCCCGCGAAGTAGGCACAGAAGGGAAGCTGGGAGGGCAGGCTCAGGTGGAAGGCGTCGCGGGTGTGTGGAAGGACCTGACCGACAACGTGAACTCCATGGCCGCGAACCTTACCAACCAAGTCCGCAACATCGCCGAAGTTACCACCGCGGTCGCCAAAGGCGACCTATCGAAGACGATCGCGGTCGAGGCCAAGGGCGAACTGCTGCAGCTCAAGCAGACCATCAACACCATGGTCGATCAGCTCAACGCCTTTGGTTCCGAAGTGACCCGCGTGGCGCGCGAGGTCGGCACCGAGGGCAAGCTCGGCGGCCAGGCGAAAGTGAAGGGCGTGGGGGGCGCCTGGAAGGATTTAACTGACAACGTCAACTTCATGGCCTCAAACCTCACGAACCAGGTGCGCAACATCGCTGACGTGACCACTGCCGTTGCCAAGGGAGACCTCTCGAGGAAAATTACCGTGGAGGCAAAAGGCGAGATCCTCGAACTCAAAAACACGATCAACACCATGGTGGACCAACTCAACGCTTTCGCGTCTGAGGTCACGCGCGTAGCGCGAGAAGTGGGCACAGAAGGAAAGTTGGGCGGCCAGGCGGAGGTCAAGGGCGTGGCCGGGGCGTGGAAGGACCTGACGGACAACGTGAACTCCATGGCCTCGAACCTCACGAACCAAGTTCGTAACATTGCGGAAGTGACCACGGCTGTAGCCAAGGGCGATCTCTCGCCGGAGATCACGGTCCAGGCTAAAGGCGAGATCCTCCAGCTAAAAAACACGATTAACACCATGGTGGATCAGCTGAACTCCTTCGCTTCCGAGGTCGCCCGCGTAGCCCGAGAGGTGGGAACGGACGGAAAGCTTGGCGGCCAGGCGGTCGTGAAGGGAGTGGCGGGCGCATGGAAAGATCTTACCGACAACGTCAACTTTATGGCCTCAAACCTGACGAGCCAGGTCCGGAACATCGCCGACGTCACGACGGCCGTCGCCAAAGGCGACCTTTCCAAGAAAATCACCGTCGAGGTGAAGGGCGAACTCCTGCAACTCAAGCAGACCATTAACACGATAGTCGACCAGCTGAATTCCTTCGCGTCGGAAGTGGCTCGTGTCGCCCGCGAGGTGGGGACCGAGGGGAAGCTCGGTGGCCAAGCCGAGGTCCGAGGCGTAGGCGGGGCGTGGAAGGACCTGACCGACAATGTGAATTCCATGGCGGGCAACCTCACCAACCAGGTGCGCAACATCGCCGACGTCACGACGGCCGTTGCCAAAGGCGACCTCTCCAGGAAGATCACTGTGGAAGTGAAAGGCGAGATCCTTCAGCTCAAGAACACCATAAACACCATGGTGGACCAGTTGAACGCCTTCGCCTCCGAGGTGACCCGCGTGGCGCGCGAGGTCGGCACGGACGGCAAGCTCGGCGGCCAAGCCCAAGTGAAGGGGGTGGCCGGCACGTGGAAGGACCTGACCGACAACGTGAATTCCATGGCCTCGAATCTTACGAACCAAGTCCGCAACATTGCCGAAGTTACGACGGCTCTCGCAAGAGGCGACCTCTCCCGCAAGATTACGGTCAGGGTAAAAGGAGAACTTCTCCAACTCAAGCAGACCATTAACACGACGGTGGACCAGCTCAACGCCTTTGGTTCCGAAGTGACCCGCGTGGCGCGCGAGGTCGGCACCGAGGGCAAGCTCGGCGGCCAGGCGAAAGTGAAGGGCGTGGGGGGCGCCTGGAAGGATTTAACTGACAACGTCAACTTCATGGCCTCAAACCTCACGAACCAGGTGCGCAACATCGCTGACGTGACCACTGCCGTTGCCAAGGGAGACCTCTCGAGGAAAATTACCGTGGAGGCAAAAGGCGAGATCCTCGAACTCAAAAACACGATCAACACCATGGTGGACCAACTCAACGCTTTCGCGTCTGAGGTCACGCGCGTAGCGCGAGAAGTGGGCACAGAAGGAAAGTTGGGCGGCCAGGCGGAGGTCAAGGGCGTGGCCGGGGCGTGGAAGGACCTGACCGACAACGTGAACTCCATGGCCTCGAACCTCACGAACCAAGTTCGTAACATTGCGGAAGTGACCACGGCTGTAGCCAAGGGCGATCTCTCGCCGGAGATCACGGTCCAGGCTAAAGGCGAGATCCTCCAGCTAAAAAACACGATTAACACCATGGTGGATCAGCTGAACTCCTTCGCTTCCGAGGTCGCCCGCGTAGCCCGAGAGGTGGGAACGGACGGAAAGCTTGGCGGCCAGGCGGTCGTGAAGGGAGTGGCGGGCGCATGGAAAGATCTTACCGACAACGTCAACTTTATGGCCTCAAACCTGACGAGCCAGGTCCGGAACATCGCCGACGTCACGACGGCCGTCGCCAAAGGCGACCTTTCGAAGAAGATCACCGTCGAGGTGAAGGGCGAACTCCTCGAACTCAAGGAGACCATCAATACCATGGTGGACCAGCTAAACGCCTTCGCCTCTGAGGTCACCCGCGTGGCGCGCGAGGTCGGTACCGAGGGCAAGCTCGGCGGTCAAGCCCAGGTGAAAGACGTGGCCGGCGTCTGGAAGGATCTCACGGACAATGTGAACCAACTCGCGGCGAACCTCACGACCCAAGTCCGCGCGATTAAGGATGTCGCGACCGCCGTCACTAAGGGAGACCTCACGAGGTCGATCTCTGTCGAGGCGCAGGGCGAGGTCGAGGTCCTCAAGGACAACATCAACGAGATGATCCGCAACCTCCGTGACACCACGCAAAAGAACGCGGAGCAGGACTGGCTCAAGACCAACCTTGCCAAGTTCAGCCGAATGCTACAGGGCCAGCGTGACCTCCAAACCGTGGCCCAGCAGATACTCTCGGAGCTTGCGGGGCTCGTCGAGGCCCAGCACGGGGTCTTTTACACCTATGACGACTCTGATGGCGACGAGGAGCCGCTCTCGCTGGTCAGCTCCTACGGAGGCACGAGAGAACTCCAGCCCCGCTTCAGACTTGGGGAAACGCTCATCGGGCAATGCGCACGGGACCGGAGGAAACTCGTGGTCCGCGATTTCCCGGAGCAGAGCTGGCAGATCAACGTGGGGCTCGCCGAGGCCAAGCCCGCCAATGTAGTGGTGCTCCCGGTTCTCTTCGAAAAGCAGGTGAAGGCGGTGATCACCCTTGCCTCCTTCAAAAATTTCAGTGAAGTCCACCAAACGTTCTTCGACCAGCTGATGGAACTGTTCGGGATCGTGCTGAACACGATCGCAGCCACCATGCGTACCGAAGACCTCCTCAAACGCTCTCAGGCTCTTACGACGGAGCTCCAGCAGAAGAACGCCGAGCTAAACGAGAAGGCGGAACAGCTCCAGATGACCTCCAAGTACAAAAGTGACTTCCTGGCGAATATGTCGCACGAACTTCGGACGCCTTTAAACAGCCTCCTCATCCTCTCGAAGATGCTGCACCAGAACACGGAAGGAAACCTCACGGCCAAACAGGTGGAACATGCCAGAACGATCCACATGGCCGGAAGCGATCTTCTCTCGCTCATCAATGACATCCTGGACCTTTCGAAGATCGAGTACGGGACGATGTCCATAGACGTCAGCCAAGTCCAGTTCAAGGACATCCAAAACGAGGTCGAGGCTAACTTCCGACCACTCGCACTTTCCAAGAAGCTTGATTTCGAAGTCGAACTCGATCCGAGCCTTCCTTCCGCGTTCGAAACGGACTCGAAGCGCATCCAGCAGATTCTTCGGAACTTGCTCTCGAATGCCTTCAAGTTCACGTCCGAGGGCAAGGT
>QHZC01000303.1 GCA_003224515.1 Acidobacteriota bacterium | reverse complement strand
CCCCGGGCCAAGGGAGCACCTTCACGCTTTACCTTCCCCAGCATCACGTTCCCCTCAGGCCCAAGAGTCCGAAGGAGACCGTCGTCCCCTCCGAGGTGTCGGCACCTCGCGAAGAAGGCGTGTTTTCCATGGCGGAGGAGGCGCTTTTCGCGCCACTGCCAAGCGACATCCAGGATGATCGCAGCAATCTAAAGCCTGGCGACCAGATCTTCCTCATCGTGGAAGACGACATTACGTTCGCAAGTCTGCTCCTGGATCTTGCTCGGGAACATGGGTTTAAAGGCCTAATCGCTTTTACG
>QHZC01000302.1 GCA_003224515.1 Acidobacteriota bacterium | reverse complement strand
TCAAGAGGAAACGAAAGGGAAGTCGTGCTGGTGGGAACAGAACGCGGGATTGAAATGAAGCTCGTGCCGCAGGCCGGGCTGCCGCTGGAAACGTTGCGGGTGGCCGGATTGAAGGGCAAGGGCGGTCGGACGCTGGTCAAGAATATTGCGATGCTCGCTGCGGCGATGCTCGACGCACGACGCGTGTTGCGCAAGCACAATCCTGTCGCCGCGTTCGGCGTCGGCGGATACGCAGCGGGACCCATGATGCTGACCACCTGGCTGGGGCGCGTGCCCAATGTCATCTTCGAACCAAACGCCGAGCCGGGTTTCACGAACAAGGTGCTGGCGCGAATTTCTACGCGCATTGCGACTGGCTATGAAGTTTCTGCACGCGAGTGGGGGGAAAAGGCGATCGTTACGGGTTGCCCGGTGCGCCCGGAGTTTTTCTCCATCACACCGCCGCGGCCGGGAAAGGCGTTCCGGTTGCTCGTCACCGGGGGCAGCCAGGGGGCGTTGCCAATCAATCGGGTATTTGTCGACGCCATGGACCGGCTCGCGGCGCGTAAGAACCAATTGGCCATCGTGCATCAGACCGGCGAACGCGACTATAATGCGGTACGCACCGCCTATGCGCGGCACGAAATCAGCGCGGAGGTTGTCCCCTTCCTCACGAACATGGCGGAACGCTTTGCCTGGGCAGATATGATTGTTTGCCGGGCAGGAGCCATCACCGCAGCGGAAATCGCCGCTGCAGGCCGAGCCGCCATCTTTATCCCTTTCGGAAGGGCGACCGACAGCCACCAATTGCGCAATGCGCAGGAAATGTCCCGCGCAGGCGCCGGCCGCCTGATTTCCGAAATGGAACTCACGGCCGAAAGACTGAGCGGCGAAATCTTCTCTCTCCTCGACCAACCCCAGGAGATCGAAAAATTATCAACCGCAGCCCGCGGACTTGCCCGCCCTTATGCCGGCCGCGACATCGTAAATCTCATTGAAGAGGCCGCGAAGGTGCAAGGAAATCGACAGAGGGCAAGCGCATGATGGTCTCTTTTCGTAATTTTCAACGCATCCACCTGGTCGGTATCGGCGGCATCGGCATGAGCGGTATCGCCGAAGTGCTCCTGACGCTCGGCTATTCCGTCTCTGGCTCGGACACCAAGCCTTCCACGATCACCGAGCGCCTCCAGGATCTGGGCGCCACGGTCTTCGAAGGTCACAAGGCTTCCAATGCCCATCGCGCGCATGTTGTCGTGACTTCCTCCGCGGTGAAGGCGGATAATCCCGAAGTCATCGAAGCGCATAATATGAAAATTCCCGTCATTCCGCGAGCGGAGATGCTCGCGGAGCTGATGCGGTTGAAATACGGAATCGCCGTGGCCGGAGCGCACGGCAAGACGACTACAACTTCGATCGTCGCCTCGGTGTTGGCGGCGGGGCATCTTGATCCCACGTTTGTGATTGGCGGGAGAGTCAACCAGGCGGGCACGACCGCGCGGCTGGGCAAAGGCGACTATTTTGTCGTGGAAGCGGACGAGAGCGACCGCAGTTTCCTCATGCTCGCGCCGGTAGTCGCCGTGGTGACTACGATTGATCGCGAACACCTCGACCAATACACCTCGCTCGAAGATATTCAGGGCGCCTTCATCCAGTTTGTGAATCGCGTGCCATTTTACGGTGCTGCGATCCTCTGTATCGATGAGCCCAACGTACAGGCGATCATTCCCAGCGTGAAGCGTCCCATCATTACCTTTGGAACGTCCAGCCAAGCCGATCTGGTAATCAGCGATGTGAAGCTAGAAGGTTTGGGCAGCGAGTTCCGGCTGACCTACAGAGACGAAGATCTCGGTCTGTTTCGGTTGACGCATCCTCCGGGTATGCACAATGTCCGCAACGCCGCCGCGGCCGCGGCAGTCGCGCTGTACCTAAATGTTCCGGCTGACCTGATCCGCGAAGGCCTCGTCAAATTTGCCGGCGTGGGCCGCCGCTTTGACATCAAGGGCGTGGTCAATGACATCACTGTGGTCGATGACTACGGTCATCACCCGGTCGAGATTCGCGCCACGCTCGAAGCGGCCCGCGGTTGCAAGTTTAGTCGCCTGCTGGTGCTCTTTCAGCCGCATCGCTATACACGCACGCAGCAACTTTGGGACGAATTCTGCCGCGCGTTCAATCAGGCGGATATCCTGGCGCTGATCGATATCTATGCGGCCAGTGAAGCGCCCATCCCCCGCGTGACGAGCGAAACGCTTGCGAGCGCCATTCGCGAGGCCGGCCACAAGAACGTCCACTATTTTCGATCTATGCGGGAAGGCATTGAGTACCTGCTGAAACAAGCGCGTCCCGGGGACGCTCTACTTACCATCGGCGCGGGCAACATCAGCCGAGCGAGCAATGAATT
This sequence comes from Acidobacteriota bacterium, assembly GCA_003224515.1. GTDB lineage: Bacteria > Acidobacteriota > Terriglobia > Acidiferrales > UBA7541 > Acidiferrum. Next base: position 13,204 of record QHZC01000302.1, on the reverse strand, counting down.
CATGGTTCTACTGGGAACGGAGCATCCGACGCCTCATGCGCATTCGTGATCTCAGGATCGTTGCCAAGCTCGCGGAAATGCATGTCGATCTGCAGCCAGGGACCCCCCTTGCCGGCCTTACTTCGCTGGGCATCGGCGGGAAGACGGACTTGCTCCGCATCAAAAAGCACGAAAGCCTTCCGGACCTTCTGAATCTGCTCGACGAAAACCGCGTAGTGTATAAGTTCCTCGGCGGAGGTTCGAACCTGCTGGTGGGCGATGGCGAATTGCCATGGGTGGTCCTGCAACTCGTCCGTCCGGAACCTGATGTCGTGCTCGATGGCAACCTTGCGCACGTCGACGCCGCGGCAGACCTTGGCCGCATGATCACCCTCTGTGCGAAGAATGACCTTGGCGGCATGGAAGGACTCATCGGTGTCCCCGGCACCGTCGGAGGTGCTCTGCGGATGAATGCCGGGGCCTACGGCATGCAAATCGGCAGCTATGTGCGAGAAGTGAGGCTCTACCGGGCAGCCGGCCGGAAGCTTGAAATCCTCCGGGACGATCAAATTTCTTTCGAATACCGACACACTTCTTTTGCGCCGGATGATATGATGCTCGCGGTGATTCTGGAACTACCCTCCAAACCGTTCAAAGAAATTCTTCAAGGGATTCGTATCTGCAACGAAAAACGGCGCTCGAGCCAGCCGCTCGGCCAGAAAAGCGCCGGCTGCATCTTCAAAAATCCTCCAGGCGCCTCCGCGGGTCGCATGATCGATGAATTAGGACTTAAAGGCCTGTCTGTGGGCGACGCCCGCGTCAGCGACCGTCACGCCAATTTCTTCGTGAATGCCGGCCGTGCCTCGGCCAAAGACATGCTGGCTTTGATCGCCGACGTGCGCGAACGCGTGGGGAAAACGTACGGTGTGAGTCTTGAGAACGAGGTGGTCGTTTGGAACGCGTGAAGGCCATACAGCGGAATGCGTCTGCGGCGGCAGAGGCCGATTCCTATCGGCCGGAGTTGATTGCCGACGATGAGCCGCGTTACCTGCGCCGCCAGAAGCCGGTCGAAATCCGCCGCAAGAAATTCAGCGGGCGAGGCTGGCCGTTCTATCGGCGGGTACTGGTTTTGAGTTTTGTCAGCGTCGCGGGTATGACCGCGGCCGTTTACGGAACGCGGTTTCTTCTGTATTCGCCCAGCATGCTGCTGCTGAAGCCGGATCAGATCGAATTGAACGGCAATCGTATCGTCAGCCGCGAAGCGGTGCTCCAGCAATTTGTTCGCGACCGAAGCCGGAGTGTTCTACGCGTCCCTCTGGACGCCCGCCGGAGTCAACTGGAACAGATTCCTTGGGTTGAATCCGCCAGCGTGCAGCGCATCCTTCCGAATCGTCTTCGCATCGAGCTGACGGAGCGCACTCCGGTGGCGTTTGCCCGGAACGGCAACGAACTGGCGCTGATTGACGCGCATGGGGTCATCCTCGACCGCCCGCGGGGCGAAGACCTGCATTTTCCGATCGTCACCGGCGTTTCGGAGGACCTCCCGCGAGAGCAGCGGGAAAAGCGCATGCAAACGTATGAGGAATTCATGAAGGATGTCGATCTCGTGCGCGGCGGCTCATCCGATCGCGTGAGTGAGATCGACCTCTCAAACCCGAAAGATTTGCGCGTGGTGATGACCGGCCTTGCGAGTGCCAACGACTCGCAAGCCGTAACGATTCACTTCGGTTCGAGTGAGTTCACCGGCAAATACAAGATGCTGGTCGACAATTTTTCGCAGTGGCAGGCAAACGCCGGCCGCGTGCAGTCCATCGATTTGCAATATTCGCGGCAAGTGGTCGTGAATCCCGACACGACCGCGACGAGGGCAAAATAGCTTAATCGCAGGAGCGACAGCTTGGCGAAGAAAGACAAATACCTAGTTGGGCTGGACATCGGCAGCACGAAAACCTGCGTGCTGATCGCGGAAGTCGAAGGCGAAGCCGTGAAGTTTCTGGCGCTCGGCGCGGCGGAGTCCAAGGGCCTGCGCAAAGGCCTGATCGTCAATCTTGATTCCACGGTGAGTTCCATCCGCCGTGCGGTCGAAGAGGCTGAAAGCGTGGCGAATGTGCCCGTGGAAGAAGCACTCGTCGGGGTGGCCGGAGGCCATGTGCGCGGTGTAAACAGCCGTGGCGGCATCGCGCTGGGACAGCGGCCGCGTGACATCGAGCGCGAAGACGTGCACCGTGCCGTGGATGCCGCCCGCAACATCTCGCTTCCGGAAGATCGCGAAGTCCTTCACGTCCTCCCGCATGAATTCATCGTGGATGCGCAGAACGGCATACGCGACGCCGTCGGCATGGTCGGTCAGCGGCTGGAAGTGAACGTTCATCTCGTGACTTCCTCCATTGCCGCCACGCAGAATCTCGTCACCGCAGCGAACAAGGCCGGCATCCTCATCACCGATACCGTTCTCGAACCGCTGGCTTCCGCGGAATCTTGCCTCACGCAGGACGAGCGCGATCTCGGCTGCTGCCTGTTGGACATCGGCGGAGGCACCACGGAACTGCTTGTATTTGGCGGTGGCGTGGTGCGTCACAGCAGCGCGGTTGCCATTGGCGGCGATCACTTCACGAATGATCTCGCCGTCGGTTTGCGCACGCCGATCCCTGAAGCGGAAAGGCTTAAGCGCCGCCACGGCTGCGCTGCTTCCGCCTTCATGCAGGGAAACGGCGCAATGTTTGCGCACATGCTGACGGATATCATCGAGCCGCGCGCCGTCGAATTGCTTTCGCTGATTCACGACGATTTGCAGCGCGCCGGGCTTGACGGCCAGATCCCCGCCGGATTTGTCCTGGCGGGCGGCGGCGCACGGCTCCACGGCTTGGATGAACTGGCCGAACAGTCCTTCCATCTGCCGGTCCGCGTCGCGGAACCGAAAGGCTTGGCTGATCTGCCGGAACAGGTGGCGCAGCCGGAATATGCAACCGTAGTCGGACTCGTTTTGTGTGGCGCGAAGACGCGGCGCTCTGCGCCCCAGCGCACGGGAAATCTGGTATCAAAATTGAAAGCCATGTTCGCCGGCGCCTCGTGACTCTGCCCGGGAGCTGCAAGCGATACTGGAGAAGGTTGGGAAAGAAATGACGACAAGAGAAGCAGGAATCCGGATGAGCTTCAGCGAGGAGCTTCAGCGAGGCGGCGGCTGCAACGCCGTCAACCGCATGATTCGCGCCAAGGTCGAAGGTGTGGAATTTATCACCGCCAACACCGACTTGCAGGCGCTCAAGCTTTCGCAAGCGCCCATCAAGCTGCAACTCGGCGCCAAACTAACCAAAGGCCTCGGCGCAGGCGCCAATCCCGAGGTCGGCCGCAAAGCTGCGCTCGAAGACACGGAGAAAATCATCGAAGCGTTGGAAGGCTCGGACATGATTTTTATTACGTCCGGCCTCGGCGGAGGCACCGGCAGCGGCGCGGCGCCCGTGGTCGCTTCGCTCGCCAGCGAATTAGGCGCCTTGAGCGTCGCCGTTGTCACGAAACCATTCGCCTTCGAAGGCAAGCGCCGCATGACGCAAGCCGAGCAAGCCCTTCAAGAACTCATCGGCGCCGTTGACACCGTTATCGTCATCCCCAACGAACGCCTGATGGACACTGTCGAGCGGGGCACCAGCTTCTTCGACGCCTTCCGCATCGCCGACGACATTCTTCGCCAGGCGGTGCAGGGCATCTCGGACATCATCACCGTGCCCGGCATCATCAATCGCGACTTTGCCGATGTAAAAGCCATCATGCACGGCCAGGGCTACGCCGTCATGGGCACCGCAGTGGCGACGGGAACGAACCGCGCCGTGGATGCCGCGAACCGCGCCATTGCCAGCCCGCTTCTCGAAGACAATTCCATCCAGGGAGCGCAGGGCATCCTCATCAACATTTCCGGCAGCTCGAGCCTCACGCTGCATGAAGTCCACGAAGCGTCGAGCGTCATTCAAAAGGCCGCGCACGAGAATGCCAACATCATTTTTGGCGCCGTGCAGGATGACAACATGAAGGACTCTGTGAAGATTACCGTCATCGCCGCGGGCTTCAAGGACGCCAATAAGAAAAACATCCACCAGAAGCAATCGTTCTTGCCGAAGACGTGGAAGGCTGGCCGCGAAATTCCAGACATGCCGATGCAGCAGGCCTTGCCGAACGCCGTCCACCAGGTCCAGCAGAGCGTCCGCGAAGTCAGCCCGGATGTTCCCGCCGACGATCTGGACGTGCCGACATTCCTCCGCCGCCAGGCCCAAAAAGCCTAGCCCGTTTCGCACACGTATGCAGCTCGCCTGGCGTTTACCGCGACTCTTGTCGGGGAGGCGGGCCGCTGTTTTATTTTTCGCCTCATCAAGCTGCCATGTTTGCGCAATCGTTTCCCAGGAGGTTAGCGGGTCAGCTTCCGATTGCCGGACCGTACATCCACTGACACTGACCAGCGAGGTCGTGTGGGTTATGATTGATTCCCCGGACAGAAGCGTGCGTCCATCAGAATCTCGGATACGATTTCTGAGCGCTATTCTTTGTTTGGTGACACCCTGTTAGCTGCTGGTCCGAGCGAACCGGGAGGGAAAAGATGGAGATTGACCTTCACGGCTACCATCCGGCTGAGATCGTGTTCAATGGAACTCTTGGCAAAATTGTGCAGCAGACTTGGGAGATGGGTGAAGACGAACTGACACTGATTCATGGTCATGGTCGCAATCGAGGAATTTCTCCCGGTTTCGTGAATACAAACACAGGATACTTTGGCCTCTGTATTCGGCAGGCGTTGCGGCATGACCAGTCGCTTCGCCAATGGATTAAGCACACGACGCTTGATTGCCGGCAGATGGGCTGCACCTCGATCAGACTGAAAGCGAACCCAATCCCGACGAGAAAACAATTCGATTGCCTGTAAAGACGTGAAAAAGACTGTGACGATACACGGAAGCCCGCATCGTCGAATGGGTGGATGAGCGCGGTGATGTTTTCAATTCGAAATCACCCCCAACGCGCCTATCGGATATCCGGGTACTAGCCGTCACCTTTCCGATTACCGGACTCGCACACAGAGTTGCCGCGAAATCACCAGTCACGCTGTTCTCTCATTCCCTCAACTTCGAAATTCGGGCTGAGTCTGGCTGATTCGCGCAATTTGCTCTGCCAATTTGCGTACTTCCGCTTCAAACTTCTGGTACTCGGTGCTGCCATAGGGAAGAGCCGCGCTCAGACCAGAGTGAAACTCGCGCGCTCTCGTTCGCCGCGCCGCTTCCGTGATATTCGCGCCGCTGATTCCCGCTCCTGGCACAATGACGATCCGCGCCCCCGCTGCTTCGATAAGTTTGGCGAGCGCCCCCGCTCCCTCTAGCGCGCTTTCCGCGCCGCCAGACGTCAGGATTCTTTTCGCGCCGCTTTGTATCACGTCTTCGAGCGCTTGGTGTAAATCGGCGACTTCGTCGAACGCGCGGTGATACGTCACCGGCAAGGGCCGCGCCAGTTCGGTCAGTTCCAACGTTCGCCGGCGGTCCACGCGTCCGTCTTTCGTCAGCATGCCCAGCACCATCCCGTTTATTCCGGACTCTTTCGCGGCCGAAATCGCCCGTTTCATCTCCGCGAATTCCGCGCTCGAATAAGCGAAGTCTCCTGCGCGTGGCCGCACCATGGAGAAAATAGGAATGCGAACTTGTGCCCGCACCGTGCGAAGGAGCTCCGCACCCGGCGTAATTCCGCCCATGGATAGATTTCCGCAAAGCTCGATGCGGTCTGCGCCGCCGCGTTCCGCTGCCATCGCAGTTTCAACAGTCTCCACGCTGATTTCGAGCAGGCATTTCCGGCTCACGGCAGAAGTCCTGCGGCGGAGACGACGTGCGTAAGGGTGCCGTGGGTCCGATTCCAGAACATTCCCGTCAGCGCGGCGGCGTTCCAGCCCCACAAGAAGAGACGCATCTCTCCTGGACTATAAGCGTCGTCTTTCCACAGTAAAGTGGCATCGATCAAGAACCACAGCGCACCGAAGGCCAGAAAGCCCGAGATGATCCAGTCCCGAAAGTAGAACTGCACCAGGGCAGTTTCAATGCACAAGAAAGCTCCAATCAAGAATTTGGCACGCACTCTCCCGATCAATCTTGCCGTCGTTCGCCGTCCGCTCAGTTGGTCAGGCGCAATGTCCATCACCTCACCGAAAATATGAGAGTGCATGGCAAATAATGCGCCAAACAAGAAGCTCTGCCAGGGGAGTTGCGGGACGTTGTTCAGCCAGCTGCTCAACACGAAAATGAGCAAGTAGCTCGCCTGAATCAACACGTCGAAAGGAGGTCGGCCTTTCCACCCGATGCCCGGTGCATTGTAGAGACCGACGGCCAGCAGAAGCAGGGCGTACCAACACAAAATGCGCGGCCCAACGAAGAAATAGAACGCGATCACGAATGGGATTTGCACCTCGACAATCTGCCATTTCAAAGCTGCCAGCTGCTCGCGCGCCCCGCGTGAGCCGAACATGAACGTGCCTTTGCGTGGGTTCAGCGAATCGTTCTCGGCGTCCACGATATCATTAACGCCGTAGAGTAGAAACCCGAGGGGGAAGAGCACGAAAAATAATCCCAGCCAGAGTTTGCCGGAATGCAAGAAATCTGTGTTCCCGAGCGGCATGAGGTAGAAGAGCGCCGTGGTGCTCCACAGTCCGGGCCGTGAAACCTGCAGTGAGAACACCAGATAGGAATGAGATTGTTGACCACTGTTGACGCCTGGAGAGGCTTGGGCGGATTCGGCCATCTGGCCCAATATACCGCGATTAGGACCATGCTTGGGTCTTCAAAATATCGCGCTGTGATGAATCGTTTCGCCCGCTTCAAATTCTTCGCTGAACATGCTTGTGAAGAAAATGCCGACACGCAAGCAATGCGTTAGGCGCTAGATGAGGCCGAACCAGGCAAGCGTTGTGATCGAAGCACAGCCCAGAGCAACGCCCATGACCACGCCCGCCAGGACATCACTCAGAAAGTGCATGCCCAGCACGATTCGCGACACCGCAATGCTCAGTGCCAGGAAAAAAAGCACCCCTTCGAGCGCGGGATAAAAGCAGCTGACGACAAGCGCGATGGAAAACGCCGTCATCGTGTGGCCCGAAGGAAACGAAAACCTGTCCGGGGGCAGCACTTTCGACCAGCAGTGCGGCTCGATCTGGCAGGGCCTCGGCCGCCGGCTCAGCCTCTTTAGGGCCTTGAATACAAAAATGCCCAAAACCGCGGCAGACCCCGCAGCTCCGATGGCCGACAAACGCTGCGGGCCTCCATACGCGAGCAATATCAGTCCCAGACCGTACCAGATCCAGCCATCGCCCATGCGCGTGGCGGCAATCATCCAGATGCGAAACCAGCGCGGCGCGCGCCAGCGATTCATCCGCCGCATCAGACGGTGATCGCGACGGTCAATATATCCCCAGAGGTTGCGTGCGACTGCCATCGCCTCACCACACCCAGACGGCCGGAAACAGACAAGCTCTTTCAACGAGAAAGATGCACAAATAGGTAAAAAAGTTTTCTCGTATGCAAGTCGCGTGCGCATGCAATTTCCTTGGCCTCGCTTGCAGCGACGAATCGGAGGACTTACGCACCGCACACCTCAATTTGCCCAGTTGGCCCCGAGGTTCGAATCCAAATCCCACAGCATCCGCTTTCGTTTTTCCCCGCGCTCGATAGCCGAGGTCCATTTCCGGCAAAAACGAATCTCGTTCATCCGGTGTCCCGCGGTAAAAGCCGGTACTAGCAGGGCGAGTGGCGACAGCGCCAACGTCCATGGTTTGTCCGAGAAAAGTGACCGGACGATGCTGAAAACGTCCGCGGTGAGTTTCCCGCAGCTCCCGTGCATGCCGTGGATTCGTCCGCAACCTGTGCGCGGCCCGACGAAAAACTCATCTTTCGATCGCGCCCCAGGTACTTCCGTGTAGGTATGTCCCACACCGGCAATGGTGTGCGAGTCGCTGCCAGCAATCGCAATTTTTCCCAATCGCGCCGCCAGTCGTGCGGCACTCTGGTTGGCCTCCGGCCACATCTGCCCGTTGCGCGTTTCAAACGCGGGAACATAGGATTCAAACCAATGGAAATCTTCCGCTTCGCGGCGGCCCGTCAATCCGGAGAAAACGTGATTGGCGCTGAAAAAAACCTTCCGCTCGGTCAGGTACATCAGCAGCGCAATGAAATCGTTTCTGCGGCGCTGAATCTCCACATGGTCACGCTCGTTGATGCCGTAGACGCCCAAGTGCATCTCGGTGCCGCTGGGCATCCGAACGGTGACCTCCTCGCTCAAGAAAAAGTCCGGGTAGCGCCGCAGGATCTCCGCGCCGTCGATGGCGTCGTGGTCGGTTATGGTAATGATGGACATGTCCATCCGCTTCAGCCGGTCATAGACCTCGGCGGGTTCGGTGTAGGACTCCCGGCAAATCCGATTCAGCCCGGGAACGGTGAACATTCCGGATGCGATCGAGTGAACGTGAAGGTCGCAGCGCATGTTATAATTGTCTCCCCTTGATATAAACAGCCTGTAAAGAGGCGGCGAAATCTGTGTGAACGAGCCCATGGAACCCCTTGAGCATAAATAGGTTATTTGCTTATCCACATGGCATGGAGTGTGCTCTCGCGATGTCCTCCCGGCGTATGGCACAATCGGCGCAATGAAAAAAATTCACGTCGTATTCCATGATGGAGGAGGGGGACATCGCAACGCGGCCGTGGCGCTGCAGACGGTGATTTCTCAGCAGCAACGGGGCTGGCACCTGGAACTCATCCAGTTTCAGGACCTTACTGACCGGCTGGACGTTCTGCGTAAGCTCACCGGCATCCGCATTCAGCAGCAATACAACATCCTGCTGCAAAACGGCTGGACGCTGGGCAGTATCTATCTCCTCCGCGTGCTCCAGGCGACTATCCGCCTATTTCACAGACCGATAGTGAATCTGCTCGAAAAATTTTGGCGTGAAAGGCCTGCGGACCTACTCATCTCCGTGATTCCTCATTTCAACCGGCAAATCTGTGAAAGCTGGACCAAGGTTTATCCCGGCCGCCCATTTGTCACCATGATCACGGACCTGGCTGATTTTCCGCCGCGATTCTGGATTGAACCGATCAAAGAACAATATGTCATCGCGGGCACGGAAAAAGCCGCCGAACAAGCGCGCTCGATGGGCCACGATGACGCTCACATTTTTCTGTCTTCGGGAATGATCTTGCGCCCGGATTTTTATTTGGAAGATATTTCCGATCCAGTGGAGCTGCGGGAAGGAATGAGTTTGCGCCCGGACTTGCCAACAGCGATTGTTCTCTTCGGCGGGCACGGTTCGAAAGTGATGTACGACATCACTGAGCGGTTGAACGCGACGGGCATGCCGCTGCAACTCATTTTGATTTGTGGCCGGAACGAAGAACTGGCGGCCAAACTGCGTGCTCGCCAGTGGAGAATGCCGATACACGTCGTTGGCTTCACGAAAGAAGTGCATCGGCTGATGCGTGCAGCTGATTTTCTGATCGGCAAGCCCGGTCCTGGCAGCATTGCCGAAGCCATGGTCCAAAAGCTCCCTGTGCTGATCGAATGCAACGCCTGGACGCTTCCGCAGGAGCGGTACAACGCGGAGTGGGTGAAGCAGAAGGGCGTGGGCATGGTATTGAAGAGCTTTGAAGATGTGGCAGAAGGCGTGAAGCGGATGCTCGATCCAGCCGCGCTCGCCGAGTTTCGAAGGAACGTGGTAGCGCAAGAGAACCGCGCCGTTTTCGAGATCCCGGAGATACTTGGCAAACTCCTCGGTGAACCGCCGCAAAACGCAAAACCCAAGGCAGAATTCATTCCCGTTTCAAGGGGCATGCTCGGCGCGGCCGGGATGCGGGAATCTCGGGCCGGCGTGCGAATTATCGGTTGGCGTCTGAAGGTGAGGTTTCGCGCATGATGTTACCCACCAGCGCGAGACGTGGCGCTTCGAATCGCACATCTTCACGCAGCCGCGTCGCAGGCGCGATTCAGCACAATGGCAGTAGCACCCGCCCGCGGGAATACTTCGAAGTAATGCCGGTGTGTCTGCAAGAAGCGTGAAAGAGCAGGCCAGAAGGATGATTCCGAGGAGGTACAGTCTGCTGAAGCGCCGGCGCATCACTACATTTTGGGTAGATTGTGGCGAAAAACCGATAGCCCCGGAGTTCGAAAATCTTGTGACCAGGGTCCTAGAACCACGGGGCAAACGTGCGTCTGAATGCGGCCAAAAGAGGCCGTTTCCGATCAGACTGGAGCTATTTCCGAATTGAACCAGGAGTACAGACTGGCGCTGGCTGAGTGAGGTTCCTTAGAGCTAAACTAAACATAATGGGACACTTATTTGACTCTTGAAGGAACTCCTCATTGGCGGGAGCCGCGCATCAGAGGGTTGCGTGGGCGCGTTTCAAATGACGGGATGTGAAGAGAGACAAGCAGGGGGAAGGGGCTTGCCAGTCGCTCTTTGTAGTCCCACCTGCCTCTCAGAGGTAAGCTAGGATGGAGACTCCAAGCTCGATTAACTTACTCTGCGGGCGATGGCGATGCGCGCCTGGCCCAGCGTGTGGGCCACCTGCGTCTCGCGGAGGCGTGAAGCGTCGTATTCAAACGAGAGTTGCTTCTTCGATTCGTCGAGGCGAAAGCTGCGCAAGCCATAGGTGTTCGCAAATTGTCCGAGATGGCGCAATTGTTCTTCCGTCAGTGGTGACTGCAATTCGTAGGTAATTTCCACGAGTGTCATGGCGGCATTATACCAGCCGGTAGAGAATTCGAGACATATCTGCACGTAAGGCGAATTCATCTAACATAGCGATATGTCCGACTCATCGCCTGCACCCAAACCTCCGATTCCAAACCTGGCCACCTCGCCAGAGCTGAAGGATCCCGTCTGCGGAATGACGGTGGATCCTCAGAAACATGCAGACAAAATCGCACACGGGGGCACGACGTATTACTTTTGTTCCTCTCGTTGCGCCGAACGATTCGCGAAAGATCCGGAGAAGTGTCTCGTCTATCCTGGAACCGCGGGAATGGACCACGGACCTGCGCCTACAGGACAGGGTGCGACGGGGCGCGCGGGAGCGAGCGCATCGCGAGCGGCGACGGACGAAAAAAAGATTCGTTACACGTGCCCGATGCATCCGCAAGTCATCCGGATGGGTCCGGGGAGCTGCCCTATCTGCGGTATGGCGCTGGAGCCGATGGACGTTTTCGCGGAGGTGGAGGCCGATCCCGAATACGACTTGATGCGCCTGCGCTTTTGGGTCAGCGGGGCGTTATCGCTTCCGGTTCTGCTGCTTTCCATGCTTGGTGAGTCATTCGGCATGCATCTCTTGCCCAACGTTCGAAACGGTGTCGCGCTCCTTTTTGCTACGCCCGTGGTGCTCTGGGGCGGCTGGCCCTTTTTCGAACGTTTCTGGTCGTCGCTAGTGAACCGCAGTCCGAACATGTTCACGCTGATTGGACTGGGTACGGGCGCCGCTTATCTCGACAGCGTCGCGGCCACTTTTTTTCCGCAGATCTTCCCGGTTTCCTTTCGGGGTATGGACGGCGCCGCACCCGTTTATTTCGAAGCGGCCGCAGTGATTACTACCCTGGTTCTCTTGGGGCAGGTACTGGAATTGCGTGCCAGGCACGGTACCAGCCGCGCAATTCGTGCTCTGCTCAATCTCGCGCCGCAACAGGCTCATTTGCTCGGCCCCGATGGATCGGAAAAAGACGTGGCGCTGGATCAGCTGAAGTGCGGCGACCGGCTGCGCGTCCGGCCGGGAGCGCGTGTGCCTGTAGACGGAGTCATTCGCGAAGGCGCCAGCGCCGTGGACGAATCGATGGTGACGGGCGAGCCCATGCCGGTCGAAAAGACCGCAGGCGACAAGGTCATTGGGGGAACGCTGAACACCAGAGGCAGCTTCGTCATGGAAGCGGAACGCGTGGGCGCAGAAACGATGCTGGCGCAGATTGTGAAACTCGTCAGCGAAGCGCAGCGCAGCCGCGCGCCCATGCAGCGCCTCGCGGACAAGGTTTCCGCTTATTTCGTTCCGGCGGTAGTGGCCGCCGCCATGCTGTCCTTCTTGAGCTGGTCCCTGTTCGGCTCCGAACCTCGCTTCGCGCATGGTTTGGTCTCGGCCGTAGCCGTATTAATCATTGCCTGCCCCTGTGCTCTGGGCCTCGCAACGCCTATGTCCATCCTGGTCGCCGTGGGCCGCGGCGCTCAGGCTGGAATCCTGATCCGAAATGCCGAAGCTCTCGAAACCCTTGCCAAAGTCGACACTCTCGTCGTCGACAAGACCGGCACGCTGACGGAAGGGAAGCCCAGAGTGACGTCGATCGAAGTTGCGCAGCGAGGTGAGTTTTCCGACAGGGAGCTACTGCGGTTAGCCGCCAGTATCGAAAAACTGAGCGAGCATCCAATCGGGCGCGCAATCGTGAAGGCCGCCGAGGAAAGAAAGCTCTCACTTTCGCCCGCAAGCGACTTCCGGTCTATTCCTGGGAAAGGAGTTTGCGGAACGGTCGAAGGCAAGGAGGTATTGGTCGGCACCACTGACTTCTTGCATCAGTCAGGAATCGATGGTCCCAACTATAGGTTCGAATTGCGGCCGGGAACGGCCGAGGCTTTGTCGTACGTGCTGGTTGCGATTGACGGAGAGAGGGTGGGTACCCTTGTTTTCTCCGATACCATCAAAGACTCGGCTCGGGAGGCCTTAGACAGCCTCCGCCATGACGGAATACGCATCGTGATGGCGACGGGCGACCGCAGCGATGCGGCTCTTCGCATTGCTCGAACTCTAGGGCTTGATCAGACTGAAGCGGGAATTCTCCCAGAGCGAAAGGCGGAAATCGTCCGGATGTTGCAAAAACAGGGCAGGATCGTCGCGATGGCGGGAGACGGCATCAATGATGCTCCGGCGCTTGCTGCGGCAGACGTTGGCATCGCTATGGGCACCGGCACGGATGTCGCGATCGAAAACGCCGGCATTACCCTCCTGAAGGGTGACCTGCGGGGAATCGTGCGGGCGCGAAAGCTCAGCCGCGCCACAATTCGTAACATCAAACAAAATCTTGCCTTCGCATTTCTCTATAATGCGATCGGAATTCCCATCGCCGCCGGCGCCTTCTACCCCATTTTCGGCTGGCTGCTGAGCCCGATGCTAGCCAGCGCGGCGATGAGCTTCAGTTCCGTTTCCGTCATCGCCAACGCCTTGCGCCTTCGCAAGCAGGTGCT
>QHZC01000294.1:4218-4628 GCA_003224515.1 Acidobacteriota bacterium | reverse complement strand
CCGTCGGTGATGCCAGTGGCCCCGGAATATAAGAAACAATTCACACTGCCGTTATTCGCCAGGATCGTGCTCTTCAGCGTCAGCGTGGCGCCGCTGTAGAAGATGCCGCCGCCGCCTTGGGAGCCGGCTGTATTGCCCGAGATAGTGCTGTTGGTGACCGTCACGCTCGCCTGGCTGTCGCTGTAGATGCCGCCGCCGCCTTGGGAGCCGGCTGTATTGCTATTGCCCGAGATAGTGCTGTTGGTGACCGTCACGCTGCCATGGTTGGTGCTCCAGATGCCGCCGCCGCGGTTGACGCCAGTCGTCACCGTGTTGCCCGAGACAGTGCTGTTGATGAGCGTCAGCGCGGCAAAGTAGTAGTTGACGATGCCGCCGCCGTAGTTGTTGGCCGTATTGCCCGAGACGGTGCT
>QHZC01000294.1:3650-4211 GCA_003224515.1 Acidobacteriota bacterium | reverse complement strand
GAGACGATGCTGTTGGTGAGCGTGGCGGAGTGGATGTTATAGATGCCGCCGCCGTAGTAGTAGGCCGAATTGCCCAAGACGGTACTGTTGGTGAGTGTGGCGGAGCCAGATTGGTCGTTAAAGATGCCGCCGCCGACCTGGCCGGTCCCATTAAGCGAAACAGTGCTATTCGTGAGCGTCAGCGTGCCGTCGTTGTAGATGCCGCCGCCGTAGATGTCGGTCGAATTGCCAGTGACGGTACTGTTGGTGAGCGTGGCGGAGGCGGAGTGGTCGTTATAGATGCCGCCACCGGAGTTGTTAAAGCCGGCCGAATTGCCCGAGACGGTGCTGTCGCTGAGGCTTAGCGTGCCGTCGTTGTAGATGCCGCCTCCTCCAGGATAACCGCCTTTGCCTTGCTCGATGGTCACGCCGGAAATGTTAACCGTCACCCCTGGGTTGATGTAAAAAACCCCGCCAATGCTGTTCCCGCTGATAAACAGGTTGGCGGCACCGGGACCACTGATCGTCAGGTTTTTGCTAATCACCAGCACGCCGCTCAGCGTGATCGTCGCGGGGGTGGTG
>QHZC01000294.1:0-3635 GCA_003224515.1 Acidobacteriota bacterium | reverse complement strand
TCGCGTTGCGCAACGAACCAGCGCCATTGTTACTCGTATTCGTTACCGTAATTGACGGTAACGCGAACGCTTCATTGGTTGCCACTGGCCCTGAACTGTTGCTTCCACCGACTGCATAAAGAACACCATTTATGACGTCGCTGCCTAGGAAGGCGCGAGCAGTAGTTACGGCGGGCTGTGTGGTCCAGGCGTTTCTGGCTGGGTCGTATGCCTCTACGGTCGAAAGAATACCACTGTCGTTTTGTCCGCCCACGGCAAAGAGCGCACCGTTGATAACGCCGGTCCCGAAGTTCCCTCGTATTGTTGGCATAGGAGCGGCTGTACTCCAGCTGTTTGCAACCGGGTCATAAACCTCGTTCTGAGCCAAGTACCCGCCCTGAGTGTTGTGGGTGTCTGACTGGTCGACTCCGTCCGGACCCGCCCAGCCGCCGACCACATAGATTTTGCCATTTATTGCCGCCCCACCAGCCTGTTGACGACCGGTGAACATGCTTGGTCCAGTGCTCCAGCCGTTGGTTATGGGGTTATATATCTCCATAGTTGAATACTTAATGCTTCCACTTGTGTTAGTACCACCAATCGCGTAAACGAGTCCATTGAGTGCAACCACTGTGAGCCCACATCTTGATGTGGACATGGGAGCCAGAACGGTCCAAGTGTCCGTAGCCGGATTGTAAGCATCTGCTTCGTTTGTACAGAACCCGGGCGGTGTGCCTCCAACCAAATAGATGATGCCATTGGCGACGGCAATATTGTTCCCGCCTTGCCGTGACGCAGGTAGGGGAGCCTTCGTTGTCCACGTATCGGATGACGGGTCGTACGCCTCGTTTGTGCCAACGTCAGTTTGGTTACCGCCAATATTGCCGCCTATGGCATAAAGGCGTCCGTTCACAGCAGCCGCAGAAACGTTTAATCTGGCCGTAGGCATCGGAGCTTTCGTAGTCCAAGTGCCGTTTTGGGAAAAACCTCGCGCGCTGAAGAAGACTGTCAGGCTGAGAAAGAGCACGAATACCCTACACTTAGACTTCATAGTTGCAACCTCTTTTTCTGGCATTCTGCCTGGGAAGAAAGTTACAACCCGTTCTTTCCCGACATAACGCACCGCAATGCGCTTGTCCAAATCTGCACCATAAGTTCTATTTCCAGAGCCTCGCCACCCGTGGCGAAATGACGCCCAGTGGAAACCGTTGCTGTCCTAGATAATTCGAAAAAGGGGACAAACTATATGCAAAATCGGCTAGTTGCGCTGTTCCTCCACAGCGTCCCCGCCCTTACGGTTCTTAAATGCGGGCAGGTGGCGAGAAGTGCGCAAAACGTGGGATGACTTTTAGCCTATCGCGTCGGGGAGTCAATGGTCGGGCATATTAATTCTTAGGTTAGCCTCGAAACTATTGCAGACAAGAGGGTTGCGCCTATGTGTCTACGCCTAATTGAAACTGTTATATAATCCGGCCTATTCATGGTGCAGTTATGGCAGGCTCAGCCCCCCCTAATCGCGCACTCCGTTTCGGCTCTTTCGAGCTGAATGTCACCACTGGTGAGCTGTGCAAGTGTGGGATCACATTGAAGCTGCGACCTCAGGCAGCGAAAGTCTTGGTCCTGCTGGCGACTCGACCTGGGGACATGGTGACTCGGGAGCAACTGAAGGAACAAATCTGGGGCAGCGGGTTCTTTGTGGATTTCGAGCACGGGCTGAACCTATGCATCCAGCAGATTCGCGCGGCACTTGACGATGACCCGGGTAAGCCCCGGTACATAGAGACTCTGCCGCGACATGGTTATAGGTTCATAGCGCGGGTGGAGGAGCTCGTTCAGGATTCCGGCGCATTGCCACAAACTGCCGCACCGAGCAGCGTTTCCGTTCCAGACCTCCACACGACGGACGAGCATCAGGTACGAGGGCCGCAGGGGATAGCTCGATGGCGGAGCCAGCCGTGGGCAGTGAGTGGGGTGGCCTTGGCTGCTCTCGTAGTCGCAGTCGCGCTGTTTGGTCTCGGCGGATTACGGGAGCGGCTGGCGGGGAGAGCCCAGCATTTGCGAATTGAATCACTAGCAGTGCTTCCACTGGAAAACCTTTCGCACGATCCGGACCAGGAATATTTCTCCGACGGAATAACCGATGCACTTATTACTGATCTCGCCCAGATTGGTTCCCTGAAGGTGATCTCGCGCACCTCCTCCATGCAGTACAAGAGAACCAAGAAATCACTGCCGGAAGTCGCGCACGATCTCAATGTAGACGGGGTCGTGGAAGGCACAGTGCAGCGTTCCGGTGATCGTGTGCGGATCACTGCTCAGCTTCTTTTCGGCCCCTCGGACAAACACCTGTGGGCCGAGAGTTACGACCGTGAGCTGCGGAATGCCTTGCAGTTGGAAGGGGAGGTTGCTCACGACATCGCCGGGGCAATCTCCGCCAGTTTGGCACGCGGCCCGGGCCCGCGTTCTGCCGCTCTGCACTCCTTGAACGTGGAGGCTTATGACGACTACCTGAAAGGTCGGAACTGTGCTCGACGGTTAATGAGAGATGAGGTTCTTAAGGGACTCGGATTTCTCGAGCGTTCCCTCCAGCGAGATCCTAACTATGCACCGGCATATGCGGAACTCTCCTTCGCGTATCAAATGCTCGCTGCGTTTCATGATTCCCCGCCTCCAGAAGTCCTCTCCAAGGGCAAAGCAGCGGCTCTGAAGGCCCTAGCATTGGACGAAAACCTGGCCGAAGCGCACACCGTGCTAGGCTTGGTCTATGGCGAATATGAGTGGGATTGGGCCGCCGAAGAAAGAGAGTTAAAGCGCGCTGTTCAGCTGGATCCTAACTCTTCCTTCGCCCACTCAATGTATGCCCTTCACCTGGTTACGGTTGGACGAGAGAAAGACTCCATACAGGAGATCAACACCGCGCTGGAGTTAGACCCCTTTTCTCCGTTCCAACATGGGGCGGCTTCATACGTTTTCTTATGTGCGCGTGACTACGCTTCGGCGCTCCGAGAAGGCCGCCGAAGCGTGGAGATAGATCCCACTTTCGCGGACGGGCACTTGATGCTTGGAAGCGCATTGGGGGTTAAAGGCATTTTTGCCGAAGGCTTCCAGGAGTGGCTACGATACCTCAGTTTGTCAGGCGACGCAGAGTTAGCACAGGAGTTGGAAGACGCGGCAAAAAAAGTATCCCGTCTCGGTGACCCGGGGCATAAGCTTGCGCACATCGCTCTCAGCTATTACCAGAGGAAGGCCAAAACGAAATACGTGGCGGCTCTGACCTTCGCTGTGGCATATCTTGATCTTGGCGACGAGGACCGGACGCTCGAATGGCTCGGCAAGGCATTTCAGGAACGTTCAGTGGGGCTGTACGCTGTCGCCATCCACCCATCGTTCGACTCGCTGCGCTCTGACCCACGCTTCCAGGATTTGCTGCGCCGAATGAATCTTCCTGTCGATTCCGCCAGCCAGCACTAGTGTAGTGTCGCATAAATAGATTGACTTATAACTGCCGCGTTCTTATGATGTATACCGGTGAGAGTCGCCGAAGCCATCCTCTTGTCCCCCGAGGAACGAGCGGTGCTGGACAAATGGGCCGCGGGACGACGCGTCCCGCTTCGCTTGGTTCAGCGCGCCCAGATTATTTGCAAAGCTGCCCAGGG
>QHZC01000293.1 GCA_003224515.1 Acidobacteriota bacterium | reverse complement strand
GATAGACGCGCGCGACGATGCCCTGCACCCAGCGCTCGAGGTTGCGAGCGACATCGGCAATGGACTCTCGCGCGCCGAGCGATGCGGACGCCTGGGTGTGATCCAGGAACACGACGGAACCACCCATACTCTGGATGCCGACATCGAAGGTGACACGCGTGCGGAGTGAGGGCTTTTCAAAAATCAGCGCGATGAATTTTCCGTGGAGCGTGGAGGCGTAACGCACCGGGCGCGCCTTGATGTCCGCCGAAAGTTGGAGCAATTCGCGCGTGTGCGCAGGGCTCCACTCCGCTCCGGTGAGGAGATCATTCGACAAAGAAATAGGCGCAACGAGAGTCGTCGTGGTCATGTTTTCACCTTACCGCGGCAAGCGCAACGCGCTCCGGGTTCGCGGACTTGCCAGAATCTGAAGCAGAGGCCTGCTGTGGGGTTGTTGCAAGAACGAGTTCAAAGAGTCTGAGAAATTCGCGCACCTGCGCGCGGGTGATGATGAAGGGCGGCAGCAGGCGCAGGGTAAAATCGTGGGTGCAGTTGATCAGCAAACCGCGCTCGATGGCTCCGCTGACAAAAGGCGCGCCTTCGACGGAGAGTTCGACACCGATCATCAGGCCTTCGCCGCGGATTTCGCGGATGAAGCCGAATTTGGCGGCAAGCTTGGTGAGGCCCTCGCGCAGCTCCGCGCCTAGCGTGCAAATATTTTCGAGCAGTTTCTCGTCCTCAACGATCTTGAGGAACTCGAGGGCCACGGCACAAGCCAGCGGGCCGCCGCCAAACGTGGTGCCATGAATCCCGGGAGAGACGCGCAAGGCAACCTCCTCGGTGGTGAGAATGGCGCCGAGCGGAAGACCGGCGGCGAGCGGCTTGGCAATCAAGACAATGTCCGGCTTCGAGGAAAATTTCTGATAGGCGAAGAAGCGGCCGGTGCGGCCGAGTCCGCATTGAATCTCATCGGCGATCAAAACAGCGCGGTGCTCGGTAGCGAGTGAGCGAGCGCGATTCCAGAATACTTCGCTGACGGGATAGATCCCGCCTTCGCCCTGGATCGTTTCTAGCAGGATGCCGCAGACGGTGTCGTCAAATTTGGCCTCGAGGTCGGCCACGTCGTTGAAACGCACGAACTCCGCGCCGGGGACGACGGGCGCGAAGGGCAACCGATACTTTTCCGTGGAGGTGACGCTAATGGCGCCGAACGTGCGTCCATGAAAAGAATTCTCCAGGGCCAAAAAACGATGCTTCTTCACTGTTGTCCCGGCAGCCTCGTTCGCCTGGCGCCCAAAGAGGCGTGCGAGCTTCATCGCGCCGTCAATGGCTTCCGTGCCGCTGTTCGAGAAAAAAACGCGGTCCATCCCGGACCACGCTGCCAGTTTACGCGCCAGCGGGCCTTGGTAGGCGTTATGAAAAAGATTCGAGAGGTGAATGGCGCAGGCAGCTTCGCGGCGGATTACTTTCACGATGCGCGCATGGGCGTGCCCCAGCGCATTCACGGCGATGCCGCCAAGAAAATCTAGATACTTCTTGCCAGCGGCGTCGTAGACGTAAGCGCCGCGCCCGTGGGTCATGACCACAGACGGGCGCTTGTAGGTAGGCAGAAGGAACTTTTCGGCATCAAGCAGGCGCGAGTCTGATTTGGCGGTTTTCGCAGGGCCCTGTTTGGGCTTGCGCACGGAACGCGACAAGGACTTCTTTTTGGACAAAGCGCCCATCATGCCGCCGAAAGAGCCGCTCGGGCGGCGGACAAAGGTACACGGGCAACAAGGCGCCCGGCGAAGTGCCGCCGACGATGCGGACTTCACGGACGCCGCCTTCGATGGCACGCTTGGCGGCTTCGAGCTTGAGAACCATGCCGCCAGAAACCACGCGGTACTGGACCAAGCGCTCAATTTCCTCGCAAGTGACGACCGAGAGAACTCTCTCGCCATCGAGAACGCCGGCGACATCTGTGAGATAGATCAACTGCTCGGCGCTGAGATATTCCGCGCAGGCCGCGGCCATGTGGTCGGCGTTGATGTTGTATAACTCATTGTTCGGACCCAGGCCGAGGCACGGCGCAAGGGGCAGAAGCCTTTCGTGCCAGAGAGATTCGATGAATTGCGCGTTCAATCCGGTGAGGTAACCGACGAAGCCGAGGCCGCCTTCGACTTCGTTGTGCACCATTGGCTCGGCGACGAAACAGCGAGCGTCCGCGGCAGAGACGCCGACGGCGGGCTGCCCTTCGGCAGAGATTGCCGCGGTCAACTTCTTATTCAACAAACCGGCGAACACCATGACGGCCACATCGCGCGTTTCGCGGTTGGTAACGCGCAAGCCCGCGATGAACTTGCTTTCGATGGCCATGCGCTTAAGCGTGGCGGTAAAAAGGCGGCCCCCGCCGTGCACGACGAGAATTTTGTGGCCCTCCTCGGCGAGCGTCGCGACCTGCCGCGCGAGAGAGCGCACCGTGGCGTCGTCTTCGAACAATGCACCTGCGAATTTGATTACGATTCTCATTGAAGTGAGGTCTGCTCCTCTATTCCCAACATGTGGTTGAAATTCTGTACCGCCTGACCGGCAGCGCCTTTTCCAAGATTGTCGAGACACGAGACGATAACCAGGCGGCGTCCAGACTTGTCCAGTGCGAATCCGATGTCACAAAAATTCGTGTGCGCAACGTGTTGCAGCTCGGGCAGCGTGTCGGCAGGCCAGATGCGAACCATTCGGCGGCCGGCATAAAACCGCCGGTAGAGCGACTCGACTTCCGCAGCGGTTTGCGGCTCGCCGAGGGTGACGTAGATGGTCGAAAGAATGCCACGGGCGAGCGGCAGCAGGTGCGTCGAGAAAACAACTTGCGACTCGCCGAGACCGGTGTGTTCGAGGATTTCCGGCGTGTGGCGATGCGAGAAAAGGCCGTAGGCCTTGAAATTTCCATCCACTTCGACGAAGTGGAGATCGCGTCGAGGGTCTTTGCCCGCGCCGCTGGCGCCGGACTTGCAATCGCAAACGACCCCGGTACCGGGAGCGATCCAGCCTGCCTGGGTAAGAGGCCTAAGGCCAAGAATCACGCTGGTCGCATAACATCCAGGATTGGCAACCAAACGAGCCTTGGCAATCTCGCTCGAGTAAAGCTCAGGAATACCGTAGACCGCTTCCGTGAGCCATTCGGCATGGGGCGCAGCCAGCTTGTACCAGGTTGTAAAGGTTTCGGCTTCGCGAAAGCGGAACGCTCCGCTCAAATCCACGACGCGGAGACCCGCCTTGAGCAAGGCCGGCGCCAGTTCCGCGGAAACTTCGTGGGGAGTCGCAAGAAACGCCGCACCCGCGCTGCTTGAAGTGATGGCGTCAACCGAAAGAGGCCGGAGCGGCGCTTCACCCCAGCCGCGGAACTGTGGGAAGAGTTCGGCGAGGCATTTCGCACCGTTTGTTTCGCGGACGTAGAACAGCGGCGGCTGAAGCGCGGGATGGCCGAGAAGAATCCGCGCCAGCTCGAGACCGGTGTAGCCGGTGACGCCCACAACCGCGACTTGGCGGAAATTTCTCATGTCACCAGGGCTTCGATCTTTTTCTGGAGGGACTCACGGGACTTCTTGTTGGGGGTGATGATCAGGACGGTGTCGTCACCGGCGATGGTTCCCGCGATTTCTGTGAATTTGGCGCCATCGACGGCGGCAGCCAGGGGCTGTGCGCCGCTGGGAGGCGTTTTCAAAACCAGGAGATTTTCTGCAGGCCGGATATCGAGAAGAAATTCGCCGAGGGCCCGGGCGAGCGGGGGCAGAGGGGTGGGCTCTTCGGGTAGTTCGGTGGCGGGCTTGTAGCCTTCGTGCGTCTTAATCAGCCGGAGTTCCTGTATGTCGCGCGAAAGAGTGGCCTGAGTTACGCGGAGTTTTTGCGTAGCCAGCCGGCGCCGCAGCTCTTCCTGATTGGCAATCCGCTGATCCGACACCAAGCGGAGGATTTGACCGTGACGAAATGTCTTGTGCGTGCTCATGGCGTAACGCCGATACTGGTCTCTGTATTTTTATACACATGACTGCATATCCCTGTCAATGGATTTCGCAAACTTTTGCAGGCCAGGCTGCCGTCCAGTAGCGCGAGACACGGAAGAAGCGAGTCATGTAAGATTCGCACCATTGGCGCGATGTATACTGGTTTTTCCGCGCCGGGGATGTAACCTAGCGTTCAGCGCCATCGGCCCATGGGAACGTCTTGCCAAATTGCGGGATGCAAGAGCGATACGCCACCGGCACTCGCCGAGCGGCGGTTCTGCGTCCTGCACTTCACCCTCACGCTGGAGACCAGGTGCTCGGAGATGCGGCGGGAGACGGCCCTGGGCAACGCCCCGCAGGAACGCCAGCGTGAAATCATGAAGTTCATCACCGAGAACGGGGAATGCCTGGCGCGCGTAGCGACCAGCGGGCTGCACCTCACGGACGACCTGAAGGCGCGAATATTGAGCACTTTCCTTACGCTGATGAATCTGCGTGAAAACCTCGACCGTTCGAATATGCGGAGTTCGTTCGGACGCTCCGGGCAGATTCGATAGGCCCATAAGAGTTCTAAGTTTTTAGCAAGAAAAGATGAAGTGGCTGTATTTTCTTGACGTTGGTCTCCTCTTGTTTTCTCTGCTTGTGATTTTTCAGGATCAATCGACCACCTGAGGCGGTAGTTTTTCACGAACTTTCACCCACCCGTTTTCACGAACTTTCACCCACATTTTCAGGATCATTCACCCACCCCCCGTTTGCATTTGAACG
>QHZC01000289.1:16239-23750 GCA_003224515.1 Acidobacteriota bacterium | reverse complement strand
AGTAGGGGCGGCCGTGGATGATTTTGCGTTGAATGCTGGCCATAGATTTAGTGTATACAACAGGTAGTTGTTGTCAACAAGAATCTGCAACAGGTAGTGTACGCCTTGCCATAGCCACACAAATATGGGAGAAGAGTGGGGGTAGAAGGCTGTAGGAATCGTGGTGTAGCACGAGGTCTGGGTCAGTATTTAGGCTATACAAAACGAGGCAAAACGAGACGCCTCGCCAAGCGCGTTTCTGGGGGAAGGAAAAATGATAAAACCTTTACTGAATGCCGCTTTTCCGAGTTGAGGCGAGGGGGCGACGATCAAAAAATTAGGGCAGAGCGAAAGTCAGCCCTGCTAATTCGTAAACTGAGGCTAGGGCACGAGAGGTCACGATGAGCTACAAATGTTGCGAAGGCGTCAGAAGTTTGAAATTTTCGCGGCGGTATTTCTTGAAGCAAGGCGGCGTGGCCATGGTCGGCCTGAGCGCCATGCCTGCGTTTTTGCAACGTGCCGTGGCGGCCACTCCGATGCCGAACAAGAAGCAGCTCGTCGTGCTGTTTCAGCGCGGCGCGGCCGACGGCTTGAATATCGTAGTGCCGTTCGGCGAATCCAATTACTATCGCATGCGTCCGACGATCGCCATTCCTCAGCCCCAGCGCGGCGGCGCGGATGCGGCGATCGACCTTGACGGGTTTTTCGGTTTGCATCCGAGCCTCGCACCACTTGAGCCGCTTTTTAAGAAGAATCAACTCGCCGTCGTGCACGCCGCTGGCTCGCCCGATCCGACGCGCTCGCACTTCGATGCGCAGGACTTCATGGAATCAGGCACGCCGGGCTTGAAGTCGACCGAAGACGGCTGGCTGAACCGCGCTCTGGAAACCGTTCCGGAGGAGAACGCCTCGCCGTTCCGCGCCGTGGCGATGGGCCCGAATCTTCCACGCATGTTGCACGGCGCCGCACCGGCCATTGCGCTGCCGGACCTGAAGCAGTTCAAAGTGATGGTGCAGGCGCCCGGAACGGGCCAGATGGTCGAAGGCGGCTTTGAAGCCATGTACTCGCAGACCGTGGATCGCGCGTTGCACGGCACAGGTACGGAAACGTTTGAAGCCATCGATCTTCTGCGCAAAGCCGACCCGGCCAAATACCAGCCGGAAAACGGCGCGCAGTATCCCACCAACCGGCTCGGCCAAAGTTTGCAGCAGATCGGGCAACTGCTCAAAGCCGACATCGGCGTGGAAGTTCTTTTCGTGGACTGCGGCGGCTGGGACAACCACGTCAACGAAGGTGGAGTGCAGGGGCAACTGTCGAATTTGTTGAAAGACCTGGGCCAAGGCCTCGCTGCGTTTCATCAAGATATGGGCGACCGCATGGAGAATATCGTCTTCGTGACGATGAGTGAGTTCGGACGCACCGCCAAGGAAAACGGCAATCGCGGTACGGATCACGGCCACGCGAATTGCATGTTCCTCATGGGCGGCGATGTGAAGGGCGGACAAGTCTACGGCAAATGGCCCGGCCTGAACGACCACCAGCTCAACGAAGGCCGCGACCTCGCGCTCACCACGGACTTCCGCTCCGTAGTCGGCGAAATTCTCACCAGGCATATCGGCATGAAAGAACTCAACACCGTCTTTCCCCACTTCGACAACCACTCGAACAAATTCCTTGGACTGATAAAAACTTAAGATAGAGACGAAGGTTCTCCACAGCGGGACCAATTCTTGAAAGATTCTTTTCTCACCCGCCATCCTCATTTGTGTCTTTGACACTTTTCTGCCGCAAAGGTAGTCTTGCGTCAAAAGTTGCTGGAGGCGTGGCCCATGAGAACGACGCGACGAGAATTTACAAAGAGGCTATCTGGCGCAGTGATAGCTGCCGCATTTGCGCCCGCTGGCGAAGCGGCGCGCTTGCCGATTGCGTTTTCGACTCTGGGCTGCCCTGCCTGGGATATGCAGAAAATCCTGAACTTCGCGGAGCAGCACGGTTTCACGGCAATCGAATTCCGCGGGCTGCAAGGCAATCTTGACTTGCCTTCTCACTCGGCATTTGCATTGGAACACATCGCTCAGACGAAGCGCGAAATTCTCTCTCGCGGCCTTCGCGTCGCCTGCGTCAGTAGCTCCGCCAGTCTGCACGAATCCGATCCTGAGAAGCGATCCAAAACTTTGGCAGACGCCCGGCGATTCATCGACCTGGCTTCTTCGCTCAACGCGCCCTACGTGCGCGTGTTTGGTTCCAGCCCCAACTCCGGGCATCCCGTTTCTCCGAGTGACGATTTGAAGGCGCGCGTAGCCGCCGGGTTGCGTGAATTGGGCGATTATGCGGATCCACGCAAAGTTACCGTGATCATCGAGTCGCATGATGATTTTACGGCTTCGGCCTCGCTCGCTGACGTCCTGCATCGTGCCGATTCGAAGTCGGTCGGACTCTTGTGGGACGCTCACCACACGTTTGCAGAGTCAAACGAGGACCCGAAGTTCACCGTGCGACAGCTCGGGCCGTGGATCCGGCACACGCACCTGAAGGACTCGGTCGGCAAAGGAGGTGATCGCAAGTATGTGTTGACCGGCCGTGGAGACGTTCCGATCAAGGAGCAGATTGAAGCTTTGCGCTCCATTGATTACAAGGGCTTCTACTGTTTCGAGTGGGAAAAAGTATGGCATCCCGATCTGGAAGATCCCGAGATTGCTTTTGCGGATTACGCCCGCGCCGTCGCCGATTATTTACGCTAGAAACACACATGAGAATAGGTCTTCAAGCCCCGGGGTTTCTGCCCAGCTGACCCGCGGTTCAGTCCGGCGTTCTCAGTTCCCGAATCCAAATATTGCGAAAGCGCACGGGATTGCCGTGATCCTGCAAGGCTAGTGGCAGCTTCTCAGCGTGCGCTGAATACGGCGGCCGCGCTCCATGAGCGGTCGGGCCCGTGAGTTCGACGCCGTCCTGTGCCAGGACGCCGTTGTGAAATTCTGTGACGCGAGCGGGGCGCAGCAACTTTCCATCCTTATCGAAGCGCGGCCCGTGGAAAACAATGTCGTAGGTCTGCCATTGGCCCGGCGGGCGCGAGGCGTTAACCAGCGGCGGATACTGGCCGTAAACCGCAGCCGCCTGGCCATCTGCATACGTTTTGTTTTCGTACGAATCCAGGACCTGAATCTCACGACGTGCAACTGGCAATCACCGAAGGCTTCGCGCGTGTAGATGTTGCCGGTCTTCGCCACAACTTCGATATAGCCATTTTCGACTTTCCATTTCGCCGGACTACCGTCCTTGTGGGCCCATTTGGAAAAATCTCTTCCGTCAAAAAGCACAACCGCATCAGACGGAGCGCGTCCTGGCGATTCCTGTGTGCTGGGGGTCGCCGGATCGATCACCGGCGGCATCGGCCGATTGGGATCATGAATCTTCCATGTCGTCGGGATTTGTGCATAGCACACATGAGAAGTAGTGACGAGGAGCAAAACGGTTCGGATGATCAGAAAGCATTTCTTCATGAGCGACACCTCCATGCGACAGTGAGCGAATTCTACTTCACTGTTCGTAAGTGTACGATGGGATTTAGGATTTCTTGCCGGCGATCCCCACGCCCGCTCGCGCAAGGCCAAGCCGGAATCTAATGAACCGATCTACGGACGCTCTTCATGCCACTGCAGCCAGGGTGCCATGCCTTCTTCTTCAAAAAAATATTCAAGACCGCGAAATGCTTCGGCAGTCGTGATATTCCAGGCCGCCGGGTACTCGTCGCGCTGGCCGTTCGACAGGTAATACTCAATGACCGCCTTCTCCGGCCCCGCATACTGGGCATTAAGAGTGGAGAACCCCGCATCGCCTTCATAGCGCACGTACATGAGCCACGCAGCTTCGCCATTGATTAGCGCACCCATTGCTGGCCAGTCCGCCGCGTGCTGCATCCACACTTCCGAAAATTGGGTCCGGCGTATCTGCGCGAGGCGCACTTGAAGCTCATCCGAGTCGGTTACTTCGTACAGGACCTTGTTGATTTTCAGTTCCATGAGCAATCACGTGCGGGGACCGGCCACGCAGCTCGAATCCTTTGTACACCAAATGTCAAGTTTGAAGAACAAACGAGGCCGCTGATGGCCGCCCCAGCGGCTCTGTTTGACTGACAACTGAGCACTGGTTTCAGCGGGCGTCTTCGCGAATGCGCATGCCGTAGAAGGAACGGTAGACGAAGAAGAAGGAGACGACGAAGAAGGCCGCCGCCAGAATGTGTGTCAGTCCGCCGCCCTGGGCGGCAGTCAATTGCACGGCAAGTTCGACAGCGAGCAGGCCGAAGAGTGTGGTGAATTTAATGATCGGATTGAGCGCGACGGAAGAGGTGTCTTTAAACGGATCTCCCACGGTATCTCCAACGACGGTGGCGTCGTGGAGCGGCGTGCCTTTCTGCTTGAGTTCGACTTCAACGATCTTCTTAGCGTTGTCCCAGGCACCGCCGGCATTGGCCATGAAGATGGCTTGGTACAAGCCGAAGATGGCGATGGAAAACAGATATCCGATGAAGAAGAAAGGTTCGACGAAGGCGAAAGCCAGGGTGGCGAAGAACACCGCGATGAAGATGTTCAGCATGCCCTTCTGTGCGTACTTGGTGCAAATCTCGACGACCTTCTTGCTGTCGGCGATGCTGGCGGAAGCGGCTCCTTCCAACTTGATGTTGGCCTTGATGAATTCTACCGCACGGTAAGCACCGGTGGTTACGGCCTGCGTGGAAGCGCCGGTGAACCAGTAAATCATGGCGCCACCGGTGACCAGGCCCAGAACAAAAGGCGCATGGAGGAGCGAAAGATGATTGACGTTTTCGCTTAAACCTTTGGTGAGCGCCATGATGATCGAGAAGATCATCGTGGTCGCCCCGACAACGGCGGTACCGATGAGCACCGGCTTTGCGGTGGCCTTGAAGGTGTTGCCGGCACCGTCATTGGCTTCCAGCATTTCCTTGGCCCGCTCGAAGTTGACGTCGATGCTGTAGTCCTTCTTGAGTTCCTGCCTGATGTTCGGGACCTGTTCGATCAGCGAAAGCTCATATACGGATTGGGCGTTGTCGGTGACGGGACCATAGGAGTCGACGGCGATGGTCACCGGGCCCATGCCGAGGAAGCCGAAGGCCACCAACCCGAATGCAAAAACGGCCGGAGCGAGCATTTGATGGTCGAGTCCCAAGTCGCTGATCAGGTAACCGAGGGACATCAACAGGACCATTGCCAGACCAATGTAGTAGGCCGAGAAGTTGCCGGCCACAAAGCCGGAGAGAATGCCGAGCGATGCGCCGCCTTCTTCCGCCGAAGTGACGACTTCTTTTACATGGCGTGATTCGGTGGAAGTGAAAACCTTTACGAGTTCAGGAATGATGGCGCCAGCGAGCGTTCCGCAGGAGATGATCGTCGCCAGTTTCCACCACTGCGATGTATCGCCACCGAGGCTCGGGATGATCACCGACGAGACGACGTAAGTCAGGCCAATCGAAACAATGGAGGTGATCCATACCAGAGAAGTTAGCGGCGCTTCGTAATTCATTTGGTCGGCGTTGCTGTTTGGCGATGAAACCGTTGATGAAATAGGCGGCGGCGCTGGCGATGAGCATCACGATGCGCATCACGAAAATCCACACAAGCAACTGAACTTGCACGGTGGGATTTTTCACCGCCAGCAGAATAAAGGTGATCAATGCGACCCCGGTTACGCCATAGGTTTCAAAACCATCGGCACTAGGGCCCACCGAGTCGCCGGCGTTATCGCCCGTGCAGTCCGCAATGACGCCGGGGTTGCGCGCGTCGTCTTCCTTGATTTTGAAGACGATCTTCATGAGGTCGGAGCCGATGTCGGCAATCTTCGTAAAGATGCCGCCAGCGATGCGCAGGGCCGCCGCGCCTAGCGATTCGCCGATGGCGAAGCCGATGAAGCACGGGCCGGCGTAATCGCCTGGAACGAACAGCAGGATGAAGAGCATCATCATCAGCTCGACGCTGATTAGCATCATGCCGATGCTCATGCCGGCTTCGAGTGGCGTGCTGTAAATCGGATAGGGCTTGCCGCGCAGGCTGGCAAAAGCGGTGCGGGAGTTCGCGAAGGTGTTCACGCGGATGCCAAACCAGGCGACGCCGTAACTCCCAGCAATCCCCACGAGACTGAAGATCAGAATGATCGGCAGAGTGACCGCAGTAGGATGCACTGGAGCGAGCCAGCCGAAGTACATGACGATCACCACGGCGATAAAAACCCACAAGATCAGCAAGAACTTTCCCTGCGTAAACAGGTAGGTCTTGCAGGTCTCGTAGATCAGCTCGGAGATTTCGCGCATCGATTTGTGCACGGGCAGGTTTTTTAGCCGCGAGTAGATCGCCAATCCGAAGCCCAAGCCGAAGATGCAGATGACAATTCCGAAGAGCAGAAGCTTGTGGCCGTCGACGCCGAGAAAAGTAACCTGGGATAGGTCGGGAAGCTTTAGATTAGCTTCGCCGCCGGCCTCATCAGCGAGAGCCGATGCGGCCCCAAGCAATGTGAGCATGGCAGGGGCCGCTCCAAACTTGATGAATTTGTAGCCTAGAGACCAGGCATTTGCCAGCCAGGTAAGCATTCACAATCCTCCGTAGAGCATTCCTTCACAGGGCAAGTTCTTCCCGGGGCAGTCGTTTCCGGCACACTTTTCAACCGAGCGCTGGTCCGAGACTGCCTCAAATACCATCGGCGAAGCACCCTGAAGATGGGGCGCACAGCGGACACAAAACGCAGATTTATAGCATTTTACTAATGGACGGTCAAACTGCACCCTATGATCAAGTATGAGCAGGGAAGCGCAACCCCGTATCGCTTCGAATATCGCCGCGACACGTTTTAGCCAACCGATGGTAACATGCCAGAATCATTGGAGCACGATTAGCGCTATCCAGATGGGGGTCCATGGGTACCAAGCCAGTGTTAGAAGCGGCGCTAAGTGCCGCCGCAAAGAGCGACCTGCGTCACAACGGGAATCGAAATAAAGTCGAGGCTTCTGACCGCGCGGCTGCGTTAGCGACGGTGGGCCGCGCATGAGACATCATTTCTTCATTACCGGCACAGACAGCGGAGTAGGCAAGACCGTACTCTCAGCGCTGCTTTGCGCGGCACTCGATGCGGTTTACTGGAAGCCGATCCAGACCGGCACCCTCGAGGGCTCGGACCGCGTGACCGTCATGCGGCTTGCCGGGATTGGCACCGATCGAACGCTCGACGAGGTGTACAAATTCGTGCCGCCAGTTTCTCCGGACCTTGCGGCTCGCTGGGCGGGAGTGGAAATCGACCTCGGGCGGATCAACATGCCCGCCAGCTTGATCAACGACTGGTTGATTGTCGAAGGCGCGGGCGGCGTGCTGGTGCCCGTCAACCAGAAACAGTTCATGCTCGACCTGGTGGTGAAATTCAAATTGCCGGTGATTGTGGCGGCCCGTAGCTCCCTGGGTACGGTCAATCACACGCTGCTGACACTTGCCGCCCTTCACGCTGCGGAATTGCCGGTGCATGGCGTGGTGCTG
>QHZC01000289.1:12265-16126 GCA_003224515.1 Acidobacteriota bacterium | reverse complement strand
CCGCTCGATTCGTTTGCAATCTTCCGCGTGGTTTGAGCAACCGCTGACTTCGTTCCAAGCGGGGGGCTCGGGGCGGACCAGGGAAGCGCCGCACGGCGATGTGAGAAAATAAATTGGTGAGAGGAGTGGTGAGTGCCGTCGAGCCTAAGTGGATGGAAGCAGAAAGTCGTGGCGTTTGCGAGCGGGCTTGGGGCGCCGGGGCTCTTTCTTATTTCCTTTCTGGATTCTTCGGTGCTCACGTTTCCGATCATTAATGATCTGCTGTTGATCCAGCTTTCCATTCAGCACCCGGCGCGGATGCCGCTGTACGCGTTCATGGCGGCGCTCGGATCGGTGCTGGGTTGCGTGGTGTTGTACTTCATTGCCCGAAAGGGCGGGGAAGCGTTTTTCCATCAGAAGGCCGGTGATCACGCGCATGCCATTCGCCACTGGGTGGAACAGAACGGTTTCGTAGGAATGTTGATTGCGGCGCTTCTACCCCCGCCCACGCCGTTTAAGTTTTTCGTCCTTGCTGCCGGAGTATTTGAAGTGCCGCTGTTCAGTTACACATCGGCGATTACGCTTGCGCGGTTGTTTCGCTACTTCGGAATCGGGTACCTGGCGATACGGTATGGCGCAGACGCGTTGCCTTATCTGGTCCACCACAAACTGCAAGTGACGGCCTTCGTCATCTCCCTGGTGATCGTCAGCTATGTTCTTTCTCGACTGCTACTTAGGCGGCGTGCGTCGTTGCGAGACGTGAATTCAAAAAGATCCCCCCCCTTCCCCCTTTGTTTTTTGTAAGTTCATTCTAAGCGCCGTAGAAAGGCGGTCGTCCAGGTAGCAATCGGAGCAGCAGCGGAGGCAACGAAGCTGCTGAAGCCTCTGATGTAGAGGGTTGCTGTGGCGACTTGGCGAGCATGCAGGCCGTAACAACCGTGAACGCTGTGCAAGCCACGAAACCACTAATACAGGAGCCGACCGCCTTAGATCGAGGGAAGGCCGAAGCTGGTGGAACGGTACGAGCGAACAAGTTCCATCAAGCCCGTCGGGGTATTGGCTACGGCATGCATAGAAGGTCAAGGGAAATTTTTCGGTGGAGCGCTATTGCTACTGGAGCTGTAGAGAACCGGGGTCCCAGGCGAGCTCTTGGGAGAGAATTTTGCCGGAAGAATCGGTGTTGATGAGAGCATGGACGCGTAAACCGGAGCTGATGTCGCGGGAGTAAGGGAAAGCGCGCAGGATGATATGAAAACCATCGGGAGTTTTCTCGACGGTTGCTTTAGGGAAGCGCGTGACCTGGAGGAAGTGACGCGCAGCCCTGGTGTCGCGGGCTACGTCGAGGGCCGGCGAGGACTCGGGTTTGTAGGATGTGACGGCGGCGTCGGGATCGAAGGATGCGGCGCCGAGGCCGACTTCGATTTCAATGTCATGAAGGGCGCTCTCGGTTTCTACGATGCCGTGCCAGCGGAAGGGCGAGACAGACTCGGCAAACGCGGCAGCCTTGCGTGGCGATTCGCCACGGTAGGTGCGCGATTCCACGGCGGCCAAAGCGTTGCCGTGAAGAACGAAGCGCAAGATGATATAGAGAATCATGGTGGCAAGCGCCAGGGACGCGCCCACTTTGCCTCGCGGGCCTTTTGATTTGGCTCCGATTTCCTCGGTGACCAGCCCACTGAGTGTGGGGAGAAGAATTCCGGCCAGAAGAATTCCCAAAATCCAGAGATCGAGATGGGGGAGCCAGTCCCGAGCCAAGCGACGCGTGGAGAAGGGCCACAAGAGTTCCACGCCTGTGCTTTGGCAAGTATCCATGAGCAGGTGGAAGACGGAGGCTGCGAGAGCGGCGATGAAAATGGGAAGCGGCGAAGTTTGTTTCTCCGCTGGTTCGCGTTTGCGCAGGAGAAAGGGGAGAGTGACGAGCAGACTGAACAGCACAGCCGCAAGCAGCGAATGACAATAGGTGCGATAAAAGGTGAGGTACGCGGAAGGGCCGACGAATTTGCTGAGTGAGTCGATATCGGCGCTGATTCCCGCGATAAGTATGGCGATCGTGACGGGCCGCGTAACGCGGGGAAAAGCGGCACGCTTCAAGGAGTAAGAAGCCAGCGCATGGGTGAGCGGATCCATGGGTGAAGTTATCTCATGAAAGCAGTTCTTAGTGATTAGTTGTAAGTTCTTAGTCCAGATTTTCTCGGCCAGCACGGTGTCTTCGGAGGTCTGGAGAAATTAAGCGGTGATTGCCGACCTGGGGCGCCCGCCGCGGCCCCTACAAAGGCGGCGGTCACAAAGGGTTGCCGGGGACGAGGAGTTTCAGGGCGCGAGGAATGATGCGGAACTCAACGGGGAGACACGCGAGGTGTTCGCCGTCGACCTGCGCGTAGATGGGATTCGTGTCGAGCGGCTCGCAAACGACGGTGTCGGACTTGTGGAAATACACGCCTTCGGTACCGCGGAGGTTGCCCATCCAAAGCGTGGGCAAATAGCTCAAATAGCGGAGGCCGCTTTGCGTGGTGAGGGCCATGATTTCAAACTGGTCTTTAAAGAGATCCGCGCCGGTGGTGATTTTGAAGGGACCACCGTAATTTTTGGTGCGGCCGACGATGGCAAGAGAAGCGTGGAGTTTTTGGTCACCGATGACTATGCGGAAATGCGGGAAACTGTAACGGAAAACTTCGCGAGCGCCCTGCCACCAGTAGGCCAGAATGCCGAGGCGCGCTTTTAGCTGGAGGTCGAGGGAATAGACGATCATGCCGTCGGGACCGGAACCGCCCACGCTGAGAAAATATTTCTTCTTTTCGGGTTGTTCGAGCGGAGTTGCCAAACCGAGAGCGATTTCCTTCACCGTGCCTCGAACCAGCTTCTCGGCGGCACTAGGAATGTCCCAGGGCAAGTCCAGTTCTTTTGCGAGGATGTTCGCTGTTCCGCCGGGAAGAAGGCCGAGAGGCACGCAGTGGCCGTTCTGACGGGCTGCAAGGCCGTTGATGACTTCATTGAGCGTACCGTCGCCACCGCAGGCGATCACGAGGCCGCGACCTTCGGAGGCGGCGCGCCGCGCCATTTCGGTGGCATGGCCCGGGCCGGTGGTTTCTGCAAGTTCGGTTTCGATGCCGCCGGCGGCAAAAATATGGCGAGCTGCATCGAGCGTGCGCCGTCGTCCGCTGCCGCCGTTGCCGGCGTTAGGGTTGTGAATCAGCAAAGCGTTTCGGAGATTAGTGGTCATCACTGGTCCAGGCATGGTCCGTTCGTGCCGCAAGACACTCATTCTATATAATACCAAGCGTTTCTCAGCACACTGTTGTGCCGAGGGTTTCATGGCCAAAGCCGCCCCCGCAAACGTGAAAAAAGAGATTGAGGAGCTTCGCGAGAAGCTCCGCTACCACGAATACCGGTATTACGTGCTGGACGATCCAGAGATTTCGGACGTGGCGTACGACCGGATGATGAACCGATTGCGGCAACTGGAAGCAGCGCATCCGGAGCTTGTAACGCCGCACTCGCCGACGGTGCGCGTGGGCGGAGCGCCGCGCGAGGGATTTTCCACGGTGCGGCACGCGCGGCCAATGCTTAGCCTGGACAACGCATTTTCCTACGAGGCACTGCGTGACTGGGACCGGCGGGTGCGGCAGGGAAGTGGGCAGGAAAAAATTGAATACATTGCGGAGCACAAATTCGATGGGCTGAGTATCTCGCTGCAATACAAAGAAGGTGTGCTCGTGCGGGGTGTTACCCGCGGTGATGGAATGACTGGTGAGGACGTTACCCCGAACGTAAAGACGATCCGGTCGATTCCCCTGCGGGCGGACGCGGCGACGCTGAAGAAGGTAAAGCTGCCGGCGGATTTCGAAGTGCGTGGCGAAGTGATGATGACCAAGAAGGCGTTCG
>QHZC01000289.1:4145-12217 GCA_003224515.1 Acidobacteriota bacterium | reverse complement strand
ATCACGGCTGCGAGGCGGCTGGATTTCTTTGCATACTATCTGCTCCTGGATGGAAAAGCGCCGTTCGCGAAACATTCCGAGTTCCTGCAGGCATTGAAGCAATTGCGGTTCCGCGCTTCGGACGATTGGAAGCTGTGCCCGGGGATTGAGGCGGTGATCGCTTATTGCGAGGATTGGGACGCGAAGCGCGAGAAGCTCGCTTATGAGATTGACGGCGTGGTGGTGAAGGTGAACTCCATTCCCATTCAAAACGAACTGGGTTACACGTCCAAGGCGCCGCGGTGGGCGATTGCGTACAAATATCCGGCGCGGCAGGAGACGACGGTGGTCAACGACATCATCGTGCAAGTGGGGCGCACGGGGGCGCTGACGCCGGTGGCGGTGCTTGAGCCAGTGCAAGTGGGGGGCGTCACTGTCAGCCGTTCCACGCTCTGAGCGGGCCGGGGAAGTGATTCCGCATGTGCTGAAGGTGGTGAAGGAAGGGAAGAATCGCAGACCGTTCCGGATGCCGAAACACTGCCCCGAATGCGGGAGCACGATTCATCGTGTGGAAGGGGAGGTGGCTTACCGCTGCGTGAATGCGGGGTGTCCGGCAAAGAGAAAAGAATCGATTCTCCATTTTGCCGGACGGCATGCGATGAACATCGACGGGCTGGGCGACAAAATTGTGGATCAGCTTGTGGACATGGGACTCGTCAAGGATGTCGCGGATCTTTATGCGCTGAAGGAAGACCAGGTGGCGGAGCTCGAGCGCATGGCAGAAAAATCAGCGCAGAATTTGCTGGATGAAATTGAGGCGAGCAAGAAGAATTCGCTGGCTCGGCTGATTTACGCGCTGGGCATTCAATTTGTGGGCGAGCGGACGGGTCAATTGCTGGCGGAACATTTTTCTTCGCTGGAAGAATTAGCGGCGGCGACGGAAGAGCAGCTTGAGGAAGTGCCCGAGGTTGGGCCGAAGGTCGCGGCGAGCATCGTGGAATTTTTCTCGGAGCCTGCCAATCGCCAGGTCATCAAGAAGCTGCGCAAGGCAGGCGTGCATCCGACGGCGGAAAAGCGCGTGGTGAAGAGCCAGAAGCTCGCCGGAAAGAGCTTTGTGTTCACGGGGAGCCTGGCGAATCGAAGCCGCGAAGAGGCTGGCGAACTCGTCAAGCAACACGGAGGAAAAATTTCCGGGTCGGTGAGCAAAAAGACTGACTATGTCGTTGTGGGAACTGATCCGGGGTCGAAATACGACAAAGCTAAGGAATTAGGCGTTACTGTCCTCAGCGAAGCTGATTTCGAGAAATTGCTCGGACTCAAATAGACATTCGGACACCACTGCAGTTCTCGAAAGGTATAGCTAGCAAGTTGGGCCGTAAGGCATAATCCCCAAGAAGTTCGAGGCTCATTGTTGATGCGCCTTGTCAAATTCCTCCGATCGGTTTTCCCGGCGGACCCGACTCAGCTTATTTTTCTGGGAGGCGTCGTCTGTTTGGTTGTGGCACCGCGTCTGAGATGGTGGCCCTCGGGACTTGGTATCGCGCCCGAAAGGCTCGCGGACCCGTTCGCCCAGCAAGTGCAAGGCCTCAGGGTTTTCCTTCTGCAGCCAATTAGCTTCGCAGGCGTGGCTGGTTATTTCGTCTGCTTCTGGCCAGGTAGCCGTCCTCTTCGCCGAATCCTGGGGTTCATATGCCTTCCGGCGATCGCTGGACTGTGTCTCATGTTCAGTCGCTTTCTTTACCTCGCTGCGCCTTCCTCTTCAGTTCTTGAAGGCATTGGCAGCCTGATGGCTCACAAAATGAGCTGGGCGTGGTCTCTTCCATGGAAGCTCCTGCCCGGATTCCATTTTTGCCTGATTGGACTGTCTCTCGTCGCCATATTCACTTCGCGACTTGTGTTTGGAATCGCAGCACTACCGTTGTCCTTACCTGGTGACGCTCCTTCAACGGCGCCAGATGCGGTGGCATGGCAGCGGGTTCAATACTTGATTTGGGCGCTGGTGGGACCGCTTTATTTGCTGTCCAGCTTACTCGCAATAATCACCATAGGAATTCCAATAATTCTTTCGTCGCGCATCCCCGCTTACGTTCAAAGCGATTGGTTCCCTAGGTTTTCGTCCGTAGTCGAAGGACTTCTTATTTTTGTGGTTATCTCTTGGATTGCAGGAAAAGAGGGCAGGCAGGTGATGTGGAAGACGATCCGGCTGCCTGAACCAACGTATGCTGGCCTCTCGCTGGCAATTCCAATTGGGATCGCGGTGCTTCTGTCCACGGGACGATACCTATTTGACCGAGCGCAATGGGTCGCCCACAACTTTGGAAATATGAATCCGCCACAATTCGGTTCCTATTTCACGTTCCCCGATCCCTGGTTGCTTCTCGTGTTTTTCCCAGCGCTTTTTGAGGAAATGATTTTTCGCGGTCTTTTGCAACGCCGCTTTATTGAAAGATATGGAATCTATCGTGGAATCTTTCTGGTGGGAATCGTTTGGGCGGGGTTCCATTTCGTCTCGGATATTTCCTTCTCTCGGTTAACGGAGACTGATGTTCTGCTGAAATTAAGCTGGCGCATTCTTTTTTGTTTAGCGCTTAGCTATGTTCTTGGATGGCTCGCGTTGCGATTCGGCTCGATTCTGCCAGCGGCCATCGCGCACACTTTCTACAATATTTTAGTTATGTCTGGTTTTGGGCCACAATTCCTTGGAAAGGACACAGTGCTGGTGGCGCTCTGGGCTTTTTTGGCATGGGCGCTGTTCCGCTATTGGCCAGTTCAAACGCAGGATATTCCTGAAGCAGCTGCGGCCACGCCAGGCCCTGAACCCGTGGTCTGATGCGGATGACATTTCCGAATGATCGATGGATTATAGAGGTATAATGAAGGCTGGCGGGCGGGCTGGGTGATCGCTGGTTCCGGCGGAGGAGTGGTGACGTAAAGCCGCCTCTACGAAGCTGGAACGGGAGGAAAGTCCGGACACCGTCCTGAGGCACGTTGATCATTTTGTGGGCGTCACTATGGCGACTGCGGAGTGGTTGGCGGAACTCTTGACAGGGCAACGCGCCTGGTAACGCCGGGGGGTGCAATGGGGAGCACAGGCGAAAGTCTGTGCCACTCACAGCGCCGCGGAAAGTGCCACAGAGAATAGACCGCCGAACCTGCGGGACGTCTTCGAAATGCTCTCAACGTTTGGCAAGGGTGAAAAGGTGGGGTAAGAGCCCACCGCTCCGGTGGTGACACCGGGGGCACGGAAAACCCCGCGTGGTGCAAGGCCAAATAGGAGGGGAGAGCCGGCCCGGCTCGATGAGTCAGCGTTCATGAGAATGAACGCGCTCCTTCTGCGGCGGCGCAAGCCATCGTGGACTGAAAACCCTCGGGTAGGCTGCTGTATCCCGGTAGCGATACCTGGACTAGAGGAATGATCGCCGCGACGCGCAGGCCGTTCCGCGGTTTGCGCGCGGCACAGAATCCGGCTTACAGGCGCGCCCGCCATTTTCGTTTATTTACAACATGGCTTAACTCCTGCCTTCGTAGCGTCCCCAATAGCGTCCATCCTCAAAAGGGTGGCCGCTGGTGCCCCGCGTCAACATCACGAGACAGATCAAGACCGATGACGGGTGGAGAAATCTCTCGCTCGACCGAGACGGGAAGGTACCAATTAAATGGGGATCTGGCCAACCGGACGTTTGCCATCCGCGTCGAGCACGAACAGCTACGGATAACCAGGTATCTTTGGGTAAAAGGAAAGAAATGCCTGGTTCTCATTCTGGGGACTCATGTTGATTTTTACATCCACACTGCTAGGTCTTGAGTTTCTACGACCTCTGCTCTCTGGGAAAGTGCCAGCTCATTTGGACGAACATGATCAATTGACAACTCCATTCGGCGTGCTTACGATTTCGATCGTGTTCCATTTCTCTGACTGACAGATTCCCAATTCATGATTGCGAATATTGTCGTCGCCATTCGTCCCCGAAGGAGGTGAGACATCATGGGCAAGAGAGTCTCGTATCCATTGGAGCTGATCGCCGCCGGTGTGATCTTGATAGCGTCGCTCGGTGGGTTGAAGGCGCAGCAGTCCAACGGGGAAGCGGTCTCCATCGGTAACGACGATATCGGCGGGGTGGTCACCAGCGCGAAAGGGCTGGAGGGAGGCGTATGGGTGATCGCAGAAACGGCTGACCTGCCCACCAAATTTGTCAAGATCGTGGTCACCGATGACGGCGGACGTTACGTGCTCCCGCAACTTCCCAAGGCGAACTACAAACTGTGGGTGCGCGGTTACGGGCTGGTGGATTCCTCGCCGGTGCAGGCAGCTCCAGGAAAGATAGTCAACTTGACTGCGGTGGTGGCACCGAACCCGAAGGCAGCGGCGGAATACTATCCGGCCGTGTATTGGTTTTCGCTGCTGCGCGTGCCGGATAAGAGCGAGTTCCCCGGCACAGGGCCGAAAGGCAACGGCATTCCGGAGAATATGAAGAGCCAGGGTCAGTGGCTGCACTTGCTGAAAACGGATAGCTGTTGGTCGTGTCATCAAATGGGGGACAAAGCGACGCGGGAGATCCCCAAGAGCCTGGGCCATTTCGATTCCTCAACGGCGGCGTGGGCCCGGCGCGTGCTGTCGGGACAAGCCGGCAACAACATGATCAACGGCCTCAGGCAGCTTGGCCCCGAGCGGGCATTGCCGATGTTCGCGGATTGGACCGACCGGATCGCCGCGGGCGAATTGCCGTCGACCCCACCGCGGCCGCAAGGCGTGGAGCGGAACTTGGTCATCAGCGAGTGGGACTGGGCCCACCCCAAGGCCTATCTCCACGATGAGATCGCGACCGACAAGCGGAGTCCAACGTTGAACGCTAACGGCCTGATCTACGGAGCCGCTGAACTCAGCGTAGATTATCTGCCCGTCCTCGACCCCGTGGGCGCCACGGCGAGCCAGGTCAAAGTGCCGGTGCGCGATCCGAAGACCCCCTCGAGCGCAGATGACCAACTGGCTGCGCCTTCGCCATATTGGGGTGACGAACCCATCTGGCACAGCCAAGCCAACGTCCACAATCCGATGTTCGATGAAAAAGGGCGAGTGTGGTTCACGTCCAGAATCCGTCCGGCCGAAGATCCGCCCTTCTGCAAAGAAGGATCCAGGCATCCTTCGGCAGTCCTGTTCCCGCTCAAGAACAGTGGCCGACAGCTCGCGGTCTACGATCCAAAAACGAAGCAGGTTACGCTGATTGACACTTGTTTTGGCACGCATCACTTGGTATTCGCTGAAGATGCCAACCACACGCTATGGACCAGCAGTGGAGGCGGCGGGGGAGTAGTAGGCTGGCTGAACACAAGGATGTTCGATGAAACCCACGATGAGAAAAAATCGCAGGGCTGGACAGCGCTTATCCTCGACACCAACGGCAACGGAAAGCGGGATGAGTATGTGGAACCTGATCAGCCCGTCGACCGCAACAAGGACAAGCGCATCAACGCTGCGTTCTACGGCGTAACCGTGAGTCCAGTGGATGGATCGATCTGGGGAACGGTGTTGGGTTTCCCTGGCGCGGTCGTTCGCTTGAATCCAGGGTCGAACCCTCCAGCGACCTCCTTGGCGGAAATTTACGAACTGCCGTGGAACAGTCCAAATGCGCCCGTTCGCGGGTTCTCACCGCGCGGGCTGGACATCGATCGCAACGGCGTCGTCTGGACAGTCATCGCAAGCGGACACCTTGCTAGCTTCGATCGTCGCAAGTGCCAGGGACCACTTAACGGACCGGCATCGACAGGGCAGCACTGTGCTGAAGGCTGGACCCTCTATCAACTGCCGGGACCGCAGTTGCAAGGTGTCAGCGACCCAGGGAGCGCAGAGGCCAGCTA
Source organism: Acidobacteriota bacterium (assembly GCA_003224515.1). Classification (GTDB taxonomy): domain Bacteria; phylum Acidobacteriota; class Terriglobia; order Acidiferrales; family UBA7541; genus Acidiferrum. The sequence continues at coordinate 6,382 of QHZC01000289.1, read as the reverse complement.
CTATGACTGGGTCGATCAGTTCGACACGTTTGGGCTAGGCAAGAACGTGCCAATCGCCACAGGCAATGGGAATGACGCGCTGCTCGCGTTGCTGCCCGACAGCCGGGAATTCGTTATCCTGCGCGTCCCGTATCCGATGGGGTTTTACGCCAAAGGCATGGACGGCCGAATCGACGATCCCAAGGCTGGCTGGAAGGGGAAAGGGCTCTGGGCGACGTACGGCACGCGAACGCCTTTTCACGCCGAAGGCGGCAAAGGGATGACGAGCAAGGTCTTGCACTTCCAGCTTCGCCCTGATCCGCTGGCGCACTAAACGGATCAAAAAAAACAAAGTCTACGTCAAATTTTGGGGATGAGAAGTCGGGAATCCCCCAACTGATGGATCCATCACCCGGAGGAGACCAAAGAAGGGAGATGCGTCTGCCCGGGGTAGGATGACGAGGCGGCCATGCACAGGAAAACCGCAGTTGTTTTCTTCACCGCGGGCTCGCTGGTCTTGTGTGTGATTGATCGTGCAGGCTCGGAGGCGCTGGCAGATACCCACAGAGGAATCAGGCTCTCTCGGGAGAGGAGCGCGGACTGTGAAACGATGTGATCACCCGGACTGCAAGTGGGCGCTTGCGAGCTGCGACCGACGAAGAGCGACGCGCAGTCACGCTTTACATTTCCAGCATGATGAAGAAAAGAGGTTGGAAGGGAAGGCAGCAGCGAAACCGTAGTCGCTCGGACGCGTTTCGTCTGGACCTCGGTTGACTTTACATTAAGGCCGCGACTTTACGCTCTCACAACCTCAGCTAGCCGGCACTGCGCTGAACCTTGCGGTCAAACTCAAGCTGGCGTAGGATTCTTACATCTTATCTCCTCGCAGGAACTTCCCAGCCCGTGCCCGAGGTGTATTAGAAGGAGGTTCCAACCATGCCTATCACCAAAGAATTCACAATCCGCTTGGAAGACCGGCCTGGAACACTTGGCAAGCTCTGTCAAGCCCTCGCCGAACAAGACGTCAACATCCTCGGTTATCAACAGTTCCCCCACGAGAAGGGCAAGGGCTCCGTCCGTCTCGTAGTGGACAATCCAGACAAGACCAGGGCGACTCTGGATCGGCAACGCAACGATTACACTGAAACCGAAGTCGCGAAGGTGTTGCTAACTAATCGTCCTGGGGAGCTCGCTCGCATCGCGTCGCGGCTCGGGGAAGCGGGAATCAACATCAACTACGGCTACTCCGGAGCTGAACCGGGCGCCAACGCATCTTTCCTGATCCTGGGAGTCGTGGACACGGGCAAAGCGGTAAAGCTCCTCGAACAGGCAGCCGCTGCGGGCGCGACGACCTGATTTGACTGTCGTTGATGTCCAACCGTACCGAGACTCTCGCCATGGGCACCCTGGCAATTCAGTCGTGAGCAACCCTAGAGAGGAATCCTGAACGGCTCCATCCCTCCGGGGTGCCCAACTCATCGAAGCCGACTCGGCCGACCCTCGCGCTACCGGTGAACGCAGGAAGAAGACGCACACGTTCATCGGCCGATGAAAACCATACCCAGATGAGCTTCAATTTGATGACCAGTGCAATGTCGGTATCAGGAGGGATGAGAAGAGAAGCCCCCTCAATTCTGTCTGACGTGATGTGCAGTTCTGGGGAAGCGCCATCGAGCAGAAGTGGCTGACTGCGGCCATCCGCCATAACGACACAGTTGAATCCCCTGTTACCGCACGCGTTCTTTTCTGGAAGTCGATCGTCCGTCGGCAGCCGATTTGGAACGAAGCGTAGGCGCACCTGACGATAGATTCCGGCCGGAATTGTCACCATTTCTCCCAACGCTTCTCGCCCACCCCGATCGGCAGCGCTTCTCACAAGATCAACTTGGAGCGGTTGCTTCGCGAGCTCCGAGGGCAGTAGTTCCTGCCAATCAGGGGAATCGTCCTCCGCAGTCGTGCTCGGATGGACTTCGATACCTCGAATGCTCAAAAAAATGTGCTGGATCCGACTGGATCCCGAGCAGGCGGTGCACTCTGGATCGGTATGCTCCTCCACGCGGACAGCGACATTTGCCCTCGTGAGCGTGCAGGTGGGGCCAGGATCGCTCGCTTTAATGCTGATCGTGCTGCTGGGCGGGCCTGAAGTGAGGGTGAAGCACGTGTTGTTACAGCCGGTGAGCGAGACTGCAAGCAGCAGCGTAGGGCGAAGCAGAAGGTTCCAACGGTTGCGACAGGATAACCGAGTGTTTTCGGCTATC
>QHZC01000289.1:0-4095 GCA_003224515.1 Acidobacteriota bacterium | reverse complement strand
GTGACTCCTCAAAACCGCCTCGTTATTGTCGAGCCAACCGAATTTGGGCGGATGGAGCGAGGCAACTCAATGTAGCCGCTGGAGTGATCGAGCATCTCATCTTCCGTGGTGTGCTTAAACTCTATGATCCCGGAGTCACGGAAACGTCTCTCAGAAAGCTCTGTGCACGATACGGAGCATTGATTAAGACCGGCGTCCTCGATGCGGAGGCACGGGGCTGGCTTTCCAGCTCCGTGGATCTTGCGCCAAGCGCGGACAAGGATGCGGCGGACGGGTTGGAGGCCTTTCGTAAGCACGCCCGAGAGCGATTCGTGGCAACGTATTTTTCAGACACAAGAGGGAGCGTCCCCACCGGAGCCCTTGTAACTCTGTGGGGAGCGAGAGCTGAGCTAACTGCGAAGTTCGGTGGGGTCTATTTCTCTTCTCGTCGAGTACGTTACCAGCTAGGACTCGAATTGAATCAGGACGAGTTCCGGGGCTGCGCCAAGGCGCATGGGCGGACCCCAGGTGCCGGCGCCGCTCGTGGTGTAGACCAGGAGGCGACCGAGACGTTTCAACCCGTACACGAAGGGCCCATAGATGCGAGAGGTGATCCAAGTCCAAGGGAAGAACTGACCACGGTGCGTGTGCCCGGAAAGCTGCAAGGAGATGCCCTCCTCTTCCGCGATCCGCAGTTGATCGGGAGCGTGCACGAGCAGAATGCTAGGGCGCTTAGGGTCGAGCGAAGCCTTCCGCAGAATGGAGCGGAAGGCCTCGGAATGAGCAAGAGCACCATGGTGCACACCCACAAGGTCCAAACCGTCAAGCGATACCTTTTCATTGTCCAGTACGCGAATACCGGATGTCCGAACCGCTTCGAGATATCGTGCGCAGTTCGAGAATTCTTCGTGATTTCCTGCAACGAAGAACGCGCCCAGGGGTGTCGCCAGATGCTTCCAAGGCCTGGTCACCCTCTCGAGGTTGGCGGACGTTCCGTCAAAGAGATCGCCGGTAATGAAGACCACGTCGGGTCGCAGACGCATGAGCATGTGGACGATGCGCCGTGTGAAGCCGCGGCCCCGGACGTGTCCAAGGTGCATGTCGCTGACCAGGGCGGCAACTCGGTCCCGCCAAGATTCCGGGAGGTTCGGTAGCTTCACGGAGATTCGTGTCACGCGAATCCAGAGAGCATTGATGATGGCATACGCGCCGGCACACGCGGCAAGGGTAAAAAACAAACGCGCAATCGTTTGCTTCTGAAGCGGCAGGCCCAGAAGCGCTGTCGCGACATAGGCAAGCCGGGATAGGGACGCCGCCAGGAAGAAAAAGCTCAACATCCCAAGCCAGACGGCAGAAATCGTATAGAAGATTCGAATCAGGATATTCGAGTAGCGGAATGCTAGAAGAGAAGTGGTGACAAAACTCATCGAGAGTGAAGCCAGAATGATTTTCGTTGCCGAGGTGCCTGGAGCATTTGCACTCCCCGTGAAGCTCATCCAAGTGACATAGACAAACCAGTGCACAGCAAAAAGAATCGCCTGAATAATGCTCACAAATATCGCAATGCGCGCACTCATATGGGAAGCCTCGTTTGCGGCCTACTCTCGCCGAGCTAATAACGAACGGCCGGGCATTGCCGCATGTACCTGCCATTCGTTAGATGTTTGAAAACGAAATCGGCGACATCTTGAAGACCACACGACCCTTTGGGAGGTCTGAGCGCTCAAGACCGCGAGGGTGGCCGCTAATCCGCAGGAGCCGCGCGAGATCTAATTCATGGCTCATTTTCTAGACCACACGAAAAACAGTGCGCGGGAATTCGCTGGCATTGCACGGAACAACTTGATAATCCACCAATGGTGTGACAAATCGAAAGCCATGTTCGCGGATTTTCGATATCGCTCTTTAGGTCATCATATCGGCGTGGATTTTCCTCGCCGAGCGCATATTCGGTGTGACGATTCGGAATAGCCAGGGCAAAGACATTTCGGTTAGATACATCGGCGAACAGCATGTGCGCGAAAACTTGGGTCGCATAGGCAACGAAGAAGTCGCCTGTATGTTGGGTATTCCGGGCGACGGAAGTGCCCGTTTCCCGGCAATATTCACTCCGTCCACGGAAACAGCATGCGCCATGCCAAAGGCGCCGGAGTCTTCCAGCCCCTGAAGGACCGACGATGACGAATGCTCCGGGCAGCTTCCCCATAGCTCGATCCACTTCGCGCTGTAACTTCGAAGTCCTCGCAACGTCATCAGAGTGCAGCGGAAAATCCAGAAGCATTGAGAGAAAACATGTGATTGCAATCAGCGACGGTCCTAGCCGCATAGGGACACGGGACTCAATTCTAATGCTTATTTAGGCCCTGGAACCGCCCCGGGCATCCGTGGCAGCTTGTAAGTTGCCGTCAGTAGAATTCCGTGTATTATCTGGACAGACGTTGCGTCAGGAAGTCCGCCAGCGGCGATCTTTCCGAGACCAAACGGGGAATCCAGTTTTTCAGGCCCGAGGAGCGCGCTTACGTGAGCGGCGGTAGTTTACTACTCAGAATGGAATTACGGAGCAACCCCGAGATGCTCTGCGTAGTGCGAAACGCCTTGGGACAGCTCGCCGCTACCCTGGGATTTTCCGAGCCGGACTGCCGCGCCGTTGTTCTTGCGGTCGACGAAGCGCTGACAAATATCATTCGCCATGCGTACCTTGGAGACCCAGATCAGCCCATCGAGGCGTCCTTTCGCCGGATTCATGGGCCGAGAGATGGCCAGTCGGGAGATGCTCTTGAAATTGTGTTGGAAGATAGCGGAGTAACGGCGAATCCGGAGAAGATGTGCGGGCGTGCGCTAGAAGATGTCCGGCCGGGCGGCCTGGGCCTGCACTTTATCCGTGAGTGCATGGATACGGTAGAATTCAGCCGCAGCAACGGCAGGAATCAGCTCCGGCTGGTGAAAAATTTGCATGTGCAGGCGCCCCGGAAAGGCTCCTGAGGAGAATTCAACTTGCAGATTGCCGCGCGCCATTTGGACAAAACCACCATTTTCGACATTTCGGGAGACATCGATCTCGCGACTTCCCCGCAACTGCGGAAGGCACTTCTGCGCGAGCTTCGCGAACTTAAGATGCCTCGGGTGGTGCTCAACCTGGGAGCCGTTCGGTACATGGACAGCTCCGGCGTGGCATCGCTCGTGGAGGGCCTGAAAGCCTCGCGTGATGTCGGCTCGCGTTTAATCCTTTACGGCCTGAATAAGACGATCCGGGAGGTTTTGCAGCTGTCCAAATTGCTGAAAATCTTTGAGATTTACGAAAACGAAGAACAGTCCGTAGCGTCCTGAGCCTACCAATCCTGCAAACCGAGGAAGCCCGACGAGAGCACCGTGGAACTGACGACGCAAATTGGGGGATCGGTTACAGAGGGGCTTGCGTATCTGGGGGCTCTGAGCAAGCTTGGAGGTCGGGCAGCGTATTTCACGTTCGTCGCTCCTTTCAGAGGCAAGCCACTTCGCATACAGCGCGCCATTTCGCAGGCCATGCAGACCGGTGTCGGGGCTCTCCCTGAACTGCGCAAGTTCGGCGCCTTGAATTACGTTGCCAGCGCCGTGGCGATTTCCATGACGCGGGAACTCGGGCCGTTGATTACCGCCATCGTGGTCATCGGACGGTCCGGTTCAGCGTTCGCCGCGGAAATCGGTACGATGAAGGTCACTGAAGAAATCGACGCGCTGGAGACCATGGCGATAGATCCGATTCACTTTCTGGTGACGCCGAAATTTATCGCCATGATCGTGATGCTGCCGTGCCTGACGATTTGGGCGAACTCCATGGGGATTCTCGGGGGAGCGCTTTTTGGTGTGACGCAGGCGGATTTCACATTGGTCCGCTATATTCAGTCGTCTTTGGACGCGCTCTTTCTGCGCGACATCACGACGGGTTTAATCAAGAGCGTTATGTTCGGCATAACCATTACCGCCGTGGGATGCCACGAAGGGCTTTCTACCGGGGCCGGCGCGGAACAGGTCGGCCGATCAACCACCCGCGCCGTGGTGGTTTCCATTTTTCTGGTGATCCTGGTGGACCTTATCTTTACGGCGCTCTTTTTCTTCATGAGTGAAAGGTAGGGTTTG
>QHZC01000292.1 GCA_003224515.1 Acidobacteriota bacterium | reverse complement strand
GTACCGCCTGGATCTGGTGATCAAGGATGTGCAAAGCGGAAATATCGGGGTCGTGAACTCGCGCCTGCAGGTACCGCGATACGACGATGACAAACTCGAGACTAGTTCGCTGATCCTGGCCGATGGGAACAAACTTCAGCACGTGCCGTCGAAGCAGATCGGTACGGGGCAGTTCGTACTAGGCTCCACGAAGGTTGTTCCGCGTCTGGAAGCCGATTTCACCACCGCCGACAGGCTCGGCATTTACATGCAGGTTTATAACTTGACGTCCGACGATAAGTCTCACAAATCTAGTGCCACTTTCCAGTATACCGTCAAAAGGGGCAAGGATCAGATCATGCAGTTCAAGGAAACTTCCGAAGAGATGAAGCAGAGGGGCGATCAGGTCACGATTGAGCGGCTCCTGCCTCTCGCAACACTGTCACCGGGGAAGTACAGTCTTGAAGTCAATGCTACCGATACGCTTTCGGGTCAGACCATTTCGCGCACGGCAGAGTTTACGGTGAGGGCGCCGCAGGAAACCAAGAGCGCGGCGAATGCTGCACCGGGGAGGTAAAGTAACGTGAAACAGGAACGGCTCCGAATCCTGGGGGCCCTGGTCCTGACCGTCATGGTTTCGTCCTTTGCGGCGATTCCGGCGGCCGCGCAAGCGAAGCCTGTCCCAGGCAAGCTTGCGGGAGTGGTGAGCGACGCGGCGGGTACGCCGCAAATGGGCGCGAGCGTGGAGTTGATTTCTGAAGCTATGGGGGTGGCGGCCACCCGCGGCTTGCTGACAAATACCCATGGCATGTTCCGGGGCGACAAGCTCGCTCCCGGTTTTTACACCATCCGCGTGACTCTCGCCGGTTTTCTTCCGACGTTTGAAAAGCATATCCGCGTCACTTCGAATCTGACGACCGTCGTTCGTATTGAACTGGAATCCATGTTTGCTTCGCTCGACGAGTTGCGGCGCATGCCCTCGAGCGGCACGGCGGAAGTTGACGATTGGAAGTGGGTGTTGCGGTCCGCTGCGGCGATGCGTCCGGTTCTGGAGTGGGTGGACGGCGACACATTGAGCGTTTCGACCGTTACGGGCGATTCCGGCAGGGCCCGTAAACCTAAAATGCAGATGGAATTCACGGATGGCGCGCGGCGCCCCACTTCGGCTTCGAGCATTGCCTCTTCACCCTCGACGGCCGTGGCCTACGACCAGAAGTTGGGCGGCACGAGCAGGATGATCCTGGCGGGCCAGGTGAACTACGACGGTGATGCCCCGGCTGGCGGCATCGCCACCGTGTGGCTCCCAACGGGAACCCTGGGGGCTGGTCCGCACACGGCGCTGGTCCTTCGCGAAGCCAAGCTGGGACCCGTCGGACCTACTTTCCGAGGTGTCCGTTTTGATCAGGGTGGCGCGGTGGCGCTCGGAGATCGCACGGTTCTGAGGTATGGCGGCGAATACGTCCTGGTGGGACTCGGGGCCGCAGCGTCTTCCCTCCGTCCGCGCGCAGATTTGAATGTGCGCCTCACCGATGATTGGAGCGGCGCTCTTGTTTTTGCCTCCATGCCTAACGGACCTGGTCCGCTCGAAGCGAGTGATGTACAGCCGGGTGGCGCGCTTGCGGCGGCTCTCAACGAGCTGGATGCATTTCCCGCTCTGCTCTGGCGGCGAGGCCGTCCCGTTTTGCAGAAGGGTTTGCACGAAGAAATTTCGGGGGAGCGAAAGATCAACACCCGCGGGAAACTCCAAGTCGCGGGGTTCCACGACGACAACCGCCACGTGGCGGTCTTCGGCCGGGGCAGCGATCTGCCCACTGCCGATTATTTTCAGGATTATTTTTCCACCGGTTTTGCCTATGACGGCGGCTCTTCGAGCAGTTGGGGAACGCGCGTAGCATTTCGCGAAAAGCTCGACGGCGACGTGGAATTGACCGCCGTTTATTCTTTCGGCGGCGCTTTGACGCCTTCAGACGACCCCGACGGTCTGCTCCGCGATGCGCTTCGCACCGCACAGCGCCATACTTTTGGGGCAGGAATTTCCGCCAAGGTGCCTGGTCTCGGCACCAAGGTTCAAGCGGGATATAAATGGGTGAACGGCATCACCGTTTCTTCTGTCGACAGCTATGGGGAGTCTCTCTTCCAGATGGACCCCTATTTGCACCTGATGGTCCGCCAGCCGCTGCCAAAGTTTGCCTTGGGGCGGTGGGAGGCCATTGCGGATTGCAACAATCTCCTGGCGCAGGGTTATGTCTCCACCAGCAGCAGGGATGGCCGAGTTGTTCTGGTACCAGCGTTCCGGACATTTCGGGGTGGACTCAGCGTTCAGTTTTAGGAGTTACGGGGTTCTAGAAAGCTGTATTTGTCCTTCCAGAAACAGGATGATGCAGGGCAGTCCGGCCCTCCGCTATAGTAAGCTGTTGAGTGCAAAAGAGTTCCGCGGATGAGCATCTTCCAAACAATGGACTTCGGGTTGCACTTAGTTTCTTGTGGCGGGGAGTAACCCTGCCCGGTCGTGCTATGAGGCAAAACCTTCGAGTCAGCCTGGGAGCGGTCGTGCTGGCGCTGGCCACACTCGCTGCGGTGATTTTTGCCTCTATCAACTTCGACCAGCGCAGCCGCTTTGAGGTGGTATACGATGGAGCGGCGTGGCTCGATACCGATCATGGAATTCAGGCCAGCCGCGTTTCTCCCAATTCTCCCGCCACTCGCGCCGGAATCCGCCCGGGCGACGTCTTGCTCGCGATCAATAGTGTTTCGGTCACAAGAGCCGCGGAGGTCGCTCGGCGCCTGGACCGTGCGGGTCTCTGGACCCAGGTGCGCTACAAGCTTTCGCGCGGTGGTGAAGAATTCGAAACACCACTCCTCACCGCGCCCGCGGAAAAGCCTCTCCTAACCGAGAATTACTTGCGCATCGTAGGCCTGCTCTATCTGTTCATCGGCTTGTTCATTTTCATCCGCCGCTGGAACGCCCCTCGGGCCGTGCACTTTTACGTTTTTTGCCTGGTCTCTTTCATTCTTTGGTCGTTCCATTTCAGCGGGAAGTTGGACACCTTTGATTGGGAAGTTTACTGGTCGGAGATCGTCGCGCGCCTGCTGGCTCCTGCTTTGTTGCTCCACTTCGCGTTGGTATTCCCGGGGCGCTCCGAATCAACCATGCGCTCGTCAGCGAAACTCTTGGCCGTGTATATCTTGCCCTTCGCACTGCTACTGGTTCATGTGAGCACGGCCCTGAGCGCCTTGGGCTTTGTGCCTTGGCTGGGTGCATATCTTCTTCTCAGGAAGATCGAATTCAGTTATCTCGCCCTTTGCTTCCTGGCAGCGGGGCTTGTTTTCTACCGGAGCTTCCGCGAAGCGCCTTCCGGGGTCCTTCGCCAGCAATTGAAATGGCTCACCGGCGGAACTCTTGCCGGGAGCCTGCCGGTTTCCTTGCTCTACATCGTTCCTTTGGTGTTCGGTGTGGCCTTGCGCCCGTGGATGCAGTTCTCGGTATTAAGCCTGGTGCTGATCCCGCTGTGTTTCGGCTACGCCGTTATCCGTTACCGCTTGATGGATGTGGACATCATCTTCAAGCGTGGCTTGGCGTACACGGCAGCGACTGCCGCTGTCGCAACCGTCTATTTTGCTCTCGTTTCCCTGATCACCTATTTCTTCCATGCGCAAACCACCGGCCCCGTGCCCTGTCGGCGGCATGATTGCTATCGTCATAGCCGCGTTCTTGTTCCAGCCGTTCCGCGCCTGGATTCAGGCGCGCCTGGATCGCTTCTTCTACCGCGACCGGCTCGATTACCGCCGCACGCTGATCGAGTTCGGGCGCACGCTGACCAACGAAGTGCGTTTCGACCCCATGCTAGGCTCGGTCATGGACCGCATTTCCCAAACGTTATTGGTCGATCGTCTGGCAATTTTCATGGAGAACGCCGTCGAACCCGGCCAGATGCGCATTGCCCGTTCGATGGGTGTGCGGCTACCCGAATCTTTGGATCTCAGTTTCCTCGAGCCGGCCCGGCCCGAGTTTGCCCACGGGGCGCTCTTTTTCGAGTCGCCCCGTGCGGCACGAGGTGTCAGTGACTCCGTTCGGCTCACGCTCGAGCAGCTAGACCTCAACTACTTTGTTCCTTGCCGCATCCGCGAGCACACCGTCGCGGTTCTCGGCCTGGGCAAAACTGTGGATGGAGATTTTCTGTCCAGCGATGACGTCGAGCTGGTCGAGACCATCGCCGGCTACGTCGCCGTGGCTCTCGACAACGCGCAGCTCTACAGCTCGCTCGAACAAAAAGCGCTCGAAATCGCCCGCCTCAAGGACTTCAGCGAAAATATCGTTGAATCCCTGAACGTCGGCGTGCTCTCGGTGGACCTCGAAGGGATTGTGGAATCCTGGAACACGCGCATGGAACAGCTTTTCGGAGTGGCGCGCCAGGAATCCGTCGGACGCCAGCTCAGCTCGCTGTTGCCGGAAGAGCTGGCGCGCGAAATCGCGGCGCGCGGTGACCAGGAACAAATTACCGGCATCTATAAACAGAGACTCCAGCATCAAGGGAAATCGCTGACCTTGAACGTTTCCATCACTCCCCTGGTGAGCAAGTCGAATGAGCGCATCGGCCGTCTCCTGCTCTTCGATGATGTGACCCAGCGGGAGCGCCTGGAAGAGCAGATGTCGCAAACCGAGAAGCTGACCTCGCTGGGGCTTCTCGCGGCCGGTGTCGCGCACGAAGTGAATACGCCGCTCGCGGTCATCTCCAACTACATACAGATGCTGGCGAGGCAGATGCCGGAGGGCGACCCGCGCCAGGCCATCATTGACAAAATCGTCAAGCAGACGTTCCGCGCCAGCGAAATCGTCAACAATCTGCTCAATTTTTCACGGACTGGTGCGGCGGCGGCCGCGGACATTGATGTAAACCGTGTCGTCGAAGAGACCTTGTCGCTTGTGGCCCACCCTCTTAAAACCTCGCACATCCAGGTGGTGAAGCAGCTCGGCAAGCCGTTGCCAGCCGTTCGCGGATCAGCTAACAAGCTGCAGCAGGTCTTCTTGAACCTTTTCTTGAACGCGCGTGACGCCATGCCCAGCGGGGGAATGCTCGAAGTCCGCACCGCGGCGCATAACGGCAGCGTCGAAATCGAAGTGGCGGATACCGGTGCCGGCATTGCCCGCGAACACATCCACCGCATTTTTGACCCGTTTTTCACCACCAAAGCCAGCGGCCGTGGCACCGGCCTCGGGCTTTCCGTGAGTTACGGCATCATCAAGGAACACGCCGGGAAAATCGATGTGCGCTCGACGCCCGGCAAAGGCACGTCCTTCCACGTGGAGTTCCCGGCGGTCCGGAAAGCGGTTCATGTCTAAAGGTTCCATCCTTGTCGTCGACGACGAATCAGAAATCCGCGAGGGCCTGGAACTCCTGCTCAGGGGTGAGGGCTACGGCGTCTCCAGCGCGGAAACAGGCGAATCCGGCCTCGAAAAGCTGGAACAGCATCCTTACGATCTTCTCCTGCTGGACGTCAGCTTGCCGGACCGCAATGGTCTGGACATGCTCCAGGAGATTCACCGCCGCGACCCGCAGCTCTCCGTCGTCCTGATCACCGCATACGGCTCGATCGATATGGCGCGCGCCGCTTTCAAGAATGGGGCGATGGACTACATCACCAAGCCGTGGTCCAACGATGAATTGCTTGCCCAGGTGGCGCAGGCCGTGGAATCGCGCCGGCTACGCGATGAGAACGTCCAGCTTAAACGCGCCCTGAAGCAGCGCTTCAATTTCCCGAACATTGTCGGCAAGAGCGACAAAATGCAGGTGCTTCTGGACCTGGTCACGCAAGTCGCGCCTTCGCGCTCCACGATTCTCATCAGTGGGGAAAGCGGCACCGGTAAGGAACTCATCGCCAAGGCCATTCACTCC
>QHZC01000291.1 GCA_003224515.1 Acidobacteriota bacterium | reverse complement strand
GCGACATAGATGTCGGGCCAGCCGTCGTCATCATAGTCAAAGGTGGAAACGCTGAAGGCGTAATGCCCGTTGGTTTGATCAATGTGAGCTTTGACGGTGAGGTCTTCGAAGGTGCCGTTGCCGAGATTGCGGTAAAGAATATTTTTCGCCCAGGGCAATCCGCGCGGCCCGCACATGACCGGAACACCTTTCCACATGCAGGAGGGCCGTTCTCCCGGCGCCAGAGCGGTGGCGGAGTCATAGTCGACATAATTCGCGACCATTAGATCGAGTTTGCCGTCGCGGTCGTAGTCCACAAAAGCGCAGCCTGTGCCCCAGGCTTTGCCGGTCCCTGCGACATGGGCCTTTTCGCTGACGTCGGTAAAGGTGCCGTTGCCATTGTTGTGATAGAGAACGTTCTTGCCATAGTAAGTGACGTAGAGATCGTCAAACCCGTCGTTGTCGTAATCCCCGACGCAGACACCCTGGCCCCATCCAGTGTGGGTCAAACCCGCTTTGGCGGTGACGTCGGTCAAGCCTTCCAGTTTCGTACCGTTCACGACAAAAATGTCGGACCAGCCGTCATTGTCATAATCGAAGATGGCGACGCCGGTTCCTGTGGTCTCAATGATGTATTTCTTCTTGTTTTCGCCGCCGAAAATGACCGGTGTTGTGAGACCGGCTTTCTGTGCGATGTCGGTAAAATGCGCGATCGTCTTTGCGCTTGCGTTCTGGGAGTCATCAGGAACTGCATTCAGTGGAACGGCCACGTGCAGAAAGAGCCAGGCACCGGGTCCCAGTAGACAGACAGGCCGAACAAAGGAGGAATGGAAGGTCATCAATCCTCAAGCATAGTAAGGTCCGGATTGGAACGGGTCAATCGCGCGGTCAAATCACAGCCACATTTTCAGTGGCGGGATGCTTACGCGCAAACATGCTAATATTTTTGCTGGTGCTCTTCCGAGCTTCCTGTGTGTGAAATTATTCTCGCTCCATTCCCGGGTGTGTTCCTTTTCCATCGGTGCAACTCTTCTGTTTTTTTTCTTTATGGGCGCAGCGACATGCGCGGCGCAATCGGCAGCTTCCACTCCGTCGGATGCCGCGACGAGCGCAAACGCGCTTTACCAGCAGGGACTGTCGGTATTGCAGAAAGGCGATTTGGCTTCGGCGCGCGCAGCTTTTGAGAAGGTGGTGCGGCTTGCTCCCCAGAGCCCGGAGGGCCACAACTCGCTCGGTTGGGTTTTGCTTGCCCAGGGAGAGGTCGATAGCGCGATCGCTCACTTCCGGACGGCCCTGAAATTGAATCCGGAATTCGCGCAGGCGCACATGAATCTCGCGAATGCATTTGCAGACAAGAAAGATTTCCACGGTGCGCTACGTGAGTCGCAAGAAGCCACGCGACTGGCGCCCAACGATTCCGAGACCCATCACACGCTGGGGCGCATATTGGACTTCTCGGGTGAGGTAGTCAGCGCAATCGGCGAACTTCGCCGCGCCATCGAATTGGAGCCGCGAAGGGCGGAATTGCACGACGATCTTGGGACCGTGCTGGTGCAAAAATCGGACCCTCAAAGCGCCGCTGCGGAATTTTCCGAAGCGCTCCGGCTGCAGCCTGATTTCGCTCAAGCGCATTTTCATCTCGGCGTCTTACGTTACCAGGAAAAATTCATGGAAGAAGCCGCGCAACATCTTCAAACTGCAGTACAACTGAATTCCGCGGACCCGGGCGGTCACTATTATTTTGCGCAAGTTCTAAAGGGCAAGGGCGAGACAGATGCGGCGATCCGCGAGCTGCAAGATTGTGTTGCATTGAAGCCCGCTTACCCCGACGCGCAAAACAGCCTGGGTCTGCTGCTCCAGCACAGCGGAGAGGTGGAGCAAGCCATCAAAGCATTTCGCCAAGCCGTGAAATTGCAGCCGGAAAATCCGGACGCACACAATAATCTTGGGCTGGCCTTCTTGCAGACAGGCGATGGCAGTGGGGCCATCGCCGAGTTCCAAACGGCAGTCCATTTGCGACCCGATGACAGCGGATACCAAGGGAACCTTGGTGCAGCGTACTTGCAAGTGGCAGACTTCGATACCGCCATTTCTGAATTCGAAGGAGCGCTTAAGCTTTCCCCGCAGGATGCAACCCTGCACTACGACCTTGGGCTAGCGCTCAAATTGAAGGACAAGCTGCCCGAGGCTGTGGCCGAATTGCACCAAGCGGCAGAATTGGATCCCGGGCAGGCGGATGTGCACTACACGCTCGGCGTGACGCTTTGGCAGCAGGGCGACTTTGCTGCAGCCGCGGAGGAATTCCGCGCAGCCATTCATGCCAAACCGGACTATGCCGAGGCCTATTACACTCTGGGAACTGTGCTAAAGCAGGAGGGCGAGCTGCAAGATGCTGCGGCTGCTTTGCGGGAAGCCATTCGGCTGCAGCCGGACTCTGCCGGCACTCATACAACTCTAGCAACCGTGCTCCGCCAACTCGGAGATGCACAAGGTGCGGCCGCGGAAAGCCGCGCGGGAATGGAAATCGCAAAACAGAAGACCGGCGACCAGGCCGCCCTCTTTGCCACAAACTCAGGGCGCCGCCTCCGCAACACCGGAGACATTGAGGGGGCTATTTCACAATTCCACGCCGCGATCAGCTCTTCGCCCAACTATGCCGCCGCCCACTTTGAATTGGGGGTGGCCTTACGCCAGCAAGGCAAATCCGAGGAGGCGCAAGAAGAATTTCGAAAGGCCGCAGAACTCGATCCTCGCCTGACGCCTCCGCCTTCTCGAAAGAAATAGTGAAACAGAAGCTACCGAGTGTTTGGGGCAAGATGCACCCGTCGGGCGTGAGTTGGTTCTCTTTATTGAGGTCCTTTGCGCAGCGCCACAAGTTCCGAACCCACTGGAACTCCCTTGGCAACTTTCACGCGAATCACCGCTTCGAACGGTTTCAGTTCGCCTGAATTCGAAACAGAAAGCCGCAAGAGCAACTCTTCCAAAGAATTTTGCTGGCAGACGTATTCCACGGCCGCTTGCGTGCCGATGGTGGTGGCGCCTGCCAGAATCAGGACCGAATGTGCAGGATTCAATCCTCGCTTGAGCGCTATGATTGAATAGTCTTCGGTCAGGGTCTCGTCAGGCAGAGTCGGAAGAAATTCCTTCGGTTCGCCCGATTCCGGATGAAAATTAATGATCTCCATGGTGCCCGTGCGCGGCCCCGAAGTGATCTGTTTGAAGTTGAATTCCTGGGTGTTCGGCAACTCCAAGAGGATCAAATTTTCCGAAGGCGAGCCAATGAAGATGAGATCGTTGTTCTTGGCATCGTCCAGGGAGAACAAGCTGCCGCGCTTGACGCGAATTTGCTGATGAAGGCTTCCGAAAACGCTGTCGAGAGCGTGCACCGCCAGCACTTCGCCGACTCCGGTATAGTGATCCAAGATCGCCGCGCCGGAATCCTTGGCACGATTGTAATAGCGCATGCCAATGTACGGCCGGCCGACAAAGGCTGCGTTACTGAAGATGACCCACGGCTCCTGCGGTCCGGTGAGAAAGCCCTTCCAGAAAACGTGAAAAGCAACCGGCACATCCGGGTTATCGCTTGCGAGCCGGGCTTCCGCGATTCTGCGGTTCAGGAAGCGATCCGTGGCAACGGCGACGGCGGAGGCCAGAACCACGGAGAGCGCAATGACGGTGACGATCCAGGTACGCGAGGTCCGGCCGTTGACCTGCAAATTGTTTGATGCCTCGTGAGAAGCATTCGCGTGGCCCCGCACCGCCCCGTGGGTATGCGGATGGAAAGCTAGGCTGTAGGTGCCTTTGGGCAGTTCCACCATGATCTGGTCGTCTGCGCCCTCAGAGGCATAATATTCGGCCAACTTGGTGCGCAAGCGCCCCGCCTGGACACGGACCATCGAATCCAAGTGTGGGTCGAAGTCCTTCTGGCGACCGAACACCTCTGTCGCAATTTGGTACTCCTTCGGGGAGAGACCGGGATGATCCATGGAATGGTTCGCGAGATAACGCAACAGTTTGCAGAGCGACTCGGAGCCGTGCAGCGTGTGGCTGCTGAGAAGCTTATCGACTTGCCCGAGATTTTGGGCTTTTTCTGTCACGGCGACCACCGCCCGGGATTGTAACACCAAGGTAACGTACTTCGCATCCCTTTGCACGGTCACGCTTTATCCCGGGTAACCGTATCAGACTCTCAGAAACTTTCCTAGTCATGCAAGAAACTGATAGAAGGCATCAATATACTGAGTCTTCGTCGGATTGGGTGCTCGCCCCTCTGTTTTCCTGTTGGCGTCAGACAGGGCAACTGAGCGGTGGTATTTGCGCGGTGGTGACGAAACTGGTAGCTCGAGGAGTTTGGGGGCTGTTCGTTTGGGGCTGGCCGGCTCGATCGGTTGTCGTTTTTTCCATTTTCATTTTGAAAGCGCCAGATGCGTGAACGGTGCATGGCGCGAGAGTCGGTAGCTGCTGAACCCAGCTGACGAACATGCTGCATTGTCCCTTTATAAGGCCAGCGAATTTATTCGAATTCGATGACTAAGGGTGCTCAGGAGGGGTGTAATGAAAAAGCAAGCGATTGTGGGTTGGATTCTAGTTCTCTGTTTCGTGCTTGGGCTTAGCGCTAGCACATCTCTGGGGCAGGCTGTCTATGGCAGCATTTTTGGCACGGTAACGGACGCGCAAGGGAATGCCGTGGCGGGTGCGAAGGTCACGGTGACTTCACTGGCCAAGGGCACAGTGACCGAGGCCACCACGAATGAAAGTGGAAACTATAGCATCACACACCTGATCCCAGACGCGTATCGCGTGAAGATCGAAGCAGCGGGATTCAAAGTCTACGACGTGGCGAGCACCCCGGTGGCCGCGGACGCCTCCGTACATTTGGACGCGCAACTTCAGGTCGGTGCCGTAACGCAGACCGTGGAAGTGACGGCCGAGGTTCCGCAACTGAAGACGGACCGCTCCGATGTTTCAGTGACTTTCACCTCTCAACAAATAGACAATATGCCGATCTATAATCGAAACTTCACCGCGCTGCAGCTGTTGTCGCCCGGAAATGCGTACATGGTGGGCTTCCAGCATGCGGCTAGCGAGAATCCACAAGGTTCGCAGCAGATTCAGACCCAGGGGCAGCACTTTGCCGGCACCGCCTTTGAATTGGACGGCACGGACAACCAGGACCCCATCTTGGGGATTATCGTCATCAACCCCAATCTCGATGCCATCGAGGAAGTCAAGATAACTCAACAGAATTACGACGCCGAATTCGGCAAGGCCATCGGCGCCGTGGTAACGTCACAAACTAAGTCTGGCACAAATGAAATTCACGGGTCGGCATTTGATTACCAGCGCTCGAACACGAATTTCGCGCGGAATCCGTTCACGCAAGGAACATCCGGGGTTCCGAAAGGCAATTGGAACGAATTTGGCGGCACGCTTGGCGGGCCGATCGTCAAGAACAAGCTATTTCTCTTTGGTGACTATCAGGGCCAGCGCAGCCATGTCGGCTCGACGGGCACAGACCGTGTACCGACTGCCGCGGAGCGAACTGGAGATTTCAGCGACCTGGCGTCCCAAAATATTCATATTTTTGATCCATATTTAACCTCCGATGCGGTACACTGCAACCTGGTGTTGCAGCCGAACGGGCAGCCTACTCCGGTGACCCTCGCAAATCGCACGCAGTTCCCTGGCAATCGAATTCCCGACAGCTCCATCTGCGGTGGCACAATCACGAGATTGTCCGCGCCGGCTCTGGCTTTGCTCAATCAGTTGCCAGGGCCAGGAGGCCTACCGCCTGATCCGAATATCCTCCACGACAATTTCGCTGCTTCGGGCAGTAACGTGCTGGATTCTAATGGTTTCGACGTCCGATCGGACTTCAGCGCGAGCACCAAGTTGACGGTATTCGGCCGCTATAGTGCGCAGAAGTACACACGTTCCGGTCCCGGTTTGTTTGGGGACAAATTGGGTGGGAATTCTCTCCCGTCGGATCTGGGTGGCTTCGCCGGCACCTCAAACGTTCGAAATGACAGCGTCGCCGGAGGGTTCAACTATTCGTTTAGTCCGACTCTTTTGACCGACTTCCGCTTCGGGTACTTGCGTTATCACGTGCAGGTATCACCGGGCGGCCTGGGTACCACGCCCGCCAAAGATGCGGGAATCCCTGGATTGAACGTTGACACAACGTACACCACAGGAATGCCGGCTTTCACTATCAGCGTGCCGAGCGCCAGCGATTTTCGTTTCGGATACAACTTGGGACAGAACGCGTGCAACTGCCCTCTCCTCGAGAATGAGCATCAATACCAATTCGTGAACAACTGGACCAAAATCAAGGGCAATCACAGCTTCAAGTTCGGCGCCGATATCCGCTTCGCCTACAACTTGCGCGTGCCCAGCGACCGGCATCGCGCAGGAGAGCTCAATTTCGATAATGGTATCACGCAGGGAAA
>QHZC01000290.1 GCA_003224515.1 Acidobacteriota bacterium | reverse complement strand
AGCTCGCCAGGCCGCTGCGCAGGCAGAAGCCGAAAAAGCCCAGCTCCGCGGTCAGCTACTCAGCCAGTTGAATTCCATCTTGCAAACCCGCGATTCCGCCCGCGGCCTCATCGTCAACATGTCGGACGTGCTCTTTGACACCGGCAGCTACACGCTCAAGCCCGGTGCCCGCGAAAAACTCGCTAAGATTTCCGGCATCGTTCTCGCGCATCCCGGCCTCTCTCTCCAGATCGAAGGCCACACCGACAGTGTCGGCGGCGACGATTTCAATCAGCAGCTCTCCGAACGGCGCTCCGATTCCGTCCGCGATTTTCTCGCCGAGCAAGGCGTCCCGGCCTCCTCCATCACCGCCCGCGGCTTCGGCAAAACGCAGCCCGTCGCCTCCAATGACACCGCCGAAGGCCGCCAGCGCAACCGCCGCGTCGAGCTGGTCGTCAACGGTGACGCCATCGGCAACACCGCCGTGGCCTCCGCCGCGCCCTCGCAGCCGTAGCACTTCTGCGCCACCAACGAAGGAGTCCTTCGCTTTTGCAAGCGTTGCGGCTCCTCGGCTCTCTGGAAATCGGTCTCGCGTAACTCCGCCCATTCTGTCCGCCTCCGCTTTCTTTCTACGCTCAGCCGCACGGTTCCACCGAAGACTCGCCAAAATCCGCGGAAGCTCAAGTCCAGCCCAAAAAAAAGAGGGCGGGCGCCCTCGGCCAAACCTCGGCGCAAGTCACGCCCGCCTTTCAGACGCTGTGTAAAAGGCCTGAAAAAAACCTCAGCCCTTCACTTTGATCGTCACAGGTTCAGCAAGCTCAAACTGGAGCGGCGTCTCCGCCCTCAGCTTGATGTCTTTCCTTCCTATCAGTAGCGCAACTGTGGCGCCAGCTCCTGCTCCCACGGGTCCGCCGATCAGCACGCCGGTGCCTCCGCCGGCCAGGGCGCCAATCAACGCCCCTCCGCCGGCGCCGCCACCGATCCACGCCAGGTTCACTGCTGCCGCTACGGTCTGCAGCGCTAGCTGTAACTGTGCCCGGCCCATCAGCCTTCCGGACTGCCGTGAGTCAACTACGAGCCCTTCAGCATGTGCACCCTGTGGGATCACTGTCTGGCCGTCTACGACCACCGGCTCGGAGACCGTTGCATCAAAGTGGTCTCCCGGTCTGCTCTGGTTACTCGCCACAGCTTGGTCCAGCGTCACGTGAATCGCCGTGTGCTCTGGCAGCATCACAGCGTCGGACCTGTCTCGCAGTGTGGCGGCAGACACCGTCAACACTGCCGTCAGCAAGATCGCGCCCCGATCATGAGGTAGTGCCGCCTGGTCAAATGCATGTGCACCTCCCACGCTACTAGCAGGCAGCGCTTCTGCCTTACGTAACGGACTCAAAATAAGATGGATAGAGTTTTTCCCGCGCTCGTCCGGTGGCAAATTCTTCAGCCTCGATGAATTTTTGCAGTACTACAAGTTCCAGAGAGAAATTGCGGCCCTTCAAATTCATTTTTCCAACTTTAGCCTCTCCCCTAATCTTCTGAGATCAAGCCGTTACCCCGCCAAACTCCCGGGCGCTCGCGGTGATATAAAAACATGGGGGGGTGAATTGTTGACTAGAAATCCCAATCGTCCCCTTGGCGTCGTCCACCCACTGTGGTCTCCTATAGATGCCACCGTGAGACACGCCTTCCATCGCCGCGCCATTTTTTCTCTCCTTGCTTGGTTACTTCTTTGCTTTTTTCCTGTCTTTGCCGTTTCTCAGCAGGACCAGCAAGCCGCCATCCGCTTTGTTCGTAATCCCGATTCCGCGCCGGACTTCAAGCTGACCGGCCTCGACGGCAAGACCGTCACACTCGCGGACTCCAAAGGCAAAGTCATCCTTCTGAATTTCTGGGCCACCTGGTGCGGACCCTGCCGGGCGGAGCTTTACGATCTCATCGATCTCCAGGCCAAGTACAAAGACCGCTTCCAGATTCTCAGCCTTATTGACGACGATGACGATCCGGCGGCCATCCAAACAGTCGTCGAAAAATACGGTATCAACTATCCTGTGGCACTCGCCCCAAATGACATCCGCATGAAGTACGGGGGGATCGCGGCTCTTCCCACATCCTTCCTCCTCGATACCGAAGGACGCATTGTTCAGAAGCACGAGGGGCTCCACAACCCGATTCTCTATGAATTAGAAGTCCGCTCGCTCTTGGGCCTGCCCATCGGCAACGTCAAAGTAGAAACTTTCGACGACACCGGCCAGATCTTCATCAAGAACGCGGTCCGTGCCACCGAGCTCCCCGGCGTCGATCTTTCCAAACTCACACCGGAACAAAAAATCGTCGCACTCCATAAATTCAACGCCGAAGGATGCACTTGCGGCTGCAACTACACTCTTGCACAATGCCGCATCTACGATCGCAACTGTCAAACCAGCAAAGGCGCCACCGAGAAAATCGTCGCCGCCCTGGCACATTCCACGCCCTCGAAGTCCGAGCCCTCTGCTCCGTCTGCGCCTGCCCCGAAAGAGAAAGAAAAATGATATTCACCAACATGCAAGCTCGAAGAGGCAAACGGCAACTTCTAGGCGCCTTTGCTTGGTGCTGCTGGCCCATCCGGCTCCCGGCCTGATATTCTTCTCCCAATCGATGCCCACTCTTCCGAAAATTATTTTTGTTCTCGCTCTCGCACTTTCGTTCACGGGAATAGTTTCGCCGCCGATCGCCCTCACACTGGGAATTCTCTTCGGTCTCAGCTTCCCGCATCCGTACATCGACGAAAGTCGCGGCATCGCCCGCACTCTTCTCCAAAGCTCCGTTGTAGCCCTCGGCTTCGGCATGAATCTGCACGAAGTCCTGAAAGCGGGCCGCAGCGGATTTATCTACACCGCGCTGGGGATTTCCTTCGCGCTGCTTGTGGGTCTGGCACTCGGCAAACTTTTGCAGGTTCGCGGCAATTCGTCATTTCTTATTACCGCAGGCACGGCGATTTGCGGCGGCAGCGCCATCGCCGCCGTCGGTCCCATTCTTCAAGCCGATGAAGAAGAAATGGCGGTATCGCTGGGCACGATTTTTATTCTGAATTCGATCGCCCTGCTGATTTTTCCGCCGATCGGCAATGCACTCCATCTTTCACAATCGCAATTCGGACTCTGGGCCGCGTTGGCGATTCACGACACTAGTTCCGTGGTCGGCGCCGCCACGAAACATGGCGCGCAGGCCTTGGTCGTCGGCACCACCGTAAAACTTGCCCGTGCTCTCTGGATCGTTCCCCTCGCTCTCGCCACGGCGGCCATCAAGCACAACCGCTCTCAGAGCGTTCCCGTTAATGCCGGCAGCGGGCTCGGCCTCCAGTTCCCCTGGTTCGTCGCCTTTTTTGTTCTCGCCGCCGTGGTCAATACCTATCTTCTCGCGCTCGCACATCTCTCGAATGGGCTCTTCACTCTCGGCCGCTTCGGCCTCACCGCGACACTGTTCCTCATCGGCAGCGGCATCTCCCGCGCCACCTTGAAAGAGGTAGGCTGGCGCCCTCTGCTTCTAGGCGTGCTGCTGTGGCTCGCGGTAGGCATCACTTCCCTCTACTTCATTCGAACAGGGTTCATCGCCTTGTAGTTTAAACGAGTCGGGAGATGCCATAGAGATGGTTGTCGGCCGGGGCAAGCGAGGCGGCGGCGGACGACTTGCCGAAGGCGCATTTGGGTATTACACTCGCGCGGCGCATCGGGCAACTCATCGAATGGAGGGAAAACATGAATCGTCGCATCAGTTTCCTCGTGGTGGTTTTGGCGGTGGCAGGAATTCTTACGGTACACGGCGCGTTTTCGCAGGTTACGATACAGCCCACTCGGAAGGCGATCAATCTTCCAGATAAGCCCGCGCAACTGCCCTTCAGCGACGCGATCCTGGCGGGGAACACGTTGTATCTGGCGGGACGGCTGGGGCTGGATCCGAAGACAGGAAAAGCGCCGGAGCAGATTGACGACGAGATCAAGAACCTGCTGGACGGAGAGAAGGCGGTACTGGCACAGGCAGGGATGACCATGGACGACCTGGTGTACGTGCAGATCGCGTGCACGGACCTCTCACTGTTCGAAAAGTTCAATCCGATTTACAAGAGTTACTTCGCGGCCAAGGACTTGCCAGCGCGGGAATTCATCGGAGCCGTATCGCTCCTGCGGGGCGGGCATTTCGAATTGCAGGCCATTGCGGTGAAAAAGTAAGAGGGCGATTCGAAGCGCGGTCTGGCTAGTTAGCAAGTATCGGCCCAAGGTTTACGGCGAGATGTGGATCAGATGAGTTCCTTCGCTTCACTGCGGATGAAAAGCTACATCCGCGTGCCGATCAACGGGGTGATCCTGCCGAAGCTGCGGCACAACGGGGGGAGCGTCTCGACACAATTCGATTCGCCGGTGATCACGATGTGGGCCAGCGCGCGTAGGTGACGGCGGAGGCCTACGGAACGCACAAATTCTGGGGCCGGGTAATTCGTGTTGGACGCATCCTGGGGGAAAAGAATATCCGCACGGACGAACCGTCCGAACAGGGGACACCCAGATTCTGGAGACCTGGTGGAGATGGACTGCGGGCAACCACTGCCGCTCGCGTTGCGGGTCGATTCCTATGTGCCAAGCGAAGAGCAAAGTAGAAAGGAAGGCAAAGCCCCGCAAAGGAATGAAGACCATATGTGGTCACTATATTGCAGACCATATTTGATATAACGCCCATATATTGCCCTTTCTAAACTACCTCTCGCTCTCCCAATCGAGGTATAAGTCTTTGTTTTAGCTTAACTTAGCCATTAACAAATTTTTGCATCGGATGGTGATCGCAATGCATCTACACAACGCGAGCAGGACGCAATCAATGCTAAGAATTACAACCGAGAAGAAGCGCGGAAAGATCTTCCTCAGCGTCGAGGGCCGGCTGGCGGGGCCCTGGGTGGCAGCGCTCGAACAGTGCTGGCGGGAGCTGCACGCGGCCTCGCCGCGCGAGAAATTCCACATGAATCTCTGTGCCGTGAGCTTCATCGATGCCGCCGGAAAAGCGCTGCTGATGGAAATTCACCGGCAAGGTGGTCAGTTGGTCGCGGAAGGCTGTTTGAACCAAGCCATCGTGCACGAAATTGTGGCGCGGGAGAAACACGGCCCGAGCGCCGCTGCGAAGGAACGTCCCAAGCGCTCGCACATTATTTTTTACACGGCATTCTTCAGTTTGCTGCTGGGGCCCACGGTGACGCATGCACAAGGCACAAACAGACAGACCGCGTTGCCGGGGAATGCACCCACGCAGGTGCTGCGGCTGACGCTGGATCAAGCGGTGGGGCTGGTGCTTAAGCAGAATCCGACAGCGCAGATCGCGATTTTGCAAGCAGCGCAAAGCGAACAAGACAAGAACATTGCACGAGCCGATCTCCTGCCGCAAGCGAATGCCGAGATCTCGGACCAAGCGCAGAAAGTAAACCTGCTGGCGCAGTTCGGAGGCAGGACGCCGTTTCCCGGATTTCCCAAGACGCTTGGTCCGTATCAAGTGTTTTCCGCGGGTCCGAGCTTCGGCGTGCCGGTTTTCGACCTGACGCTATGGCGGAGATACCAAGCGGCGCGAGACTCGGTGAGCGCAAGCAAAGCGACCAGTCTTTCGACAAGAGAGCAAGTGATTCTGTTAGTGGTTTCGCAGTACATCGGGACGCTGCGGGCGGTGGCCAATGTGCAGGCGTCGCAATCGCGCGTGAGCCTGGCGCAGGCGCTGTACGACCAGGCGGCGGACTTACAGAAAGAAGGCGTGGGTACGGGAATCGACACGCTGCGCGCCAACGTGGAGCTACAAAACGAAAAGCAGCGGCTAATCGTGGCAGAAACGGACCGTGAGACATCGCTCTTCGCCCTAAGCCGTTTGTTGAATCTGGATCCGCGGCAGGCCATTGAGTTGCGGGATTCTTTGAGCTTTTTTGATACCCCGCAGCCGGAAGTCGAGCCGAGAATCGAGCTCGCGCTGGCGGAGCGCCAGGAGTGGAAGGCGCTCGAATCGCAGATCAAGGCCGCGGAATATCAGAAGAAGGCATCGCAGGATTCGCGGCTGCCTTCGTTGCGGTTCGACGGGAGTTTCGCATATGTGGGAACGTCGGGAAGCACCACGCTGCCCACCTACACCTATCAAG
>QHZC01000288.1 GCA_003224515.1 Acidobacteriota bacterium | reverse complement strand
CACCCAGCACTATTCTTCTCTCGGGCAGGCGTACTAGCACCAGAGGTGCAGCGGCGCGGCCGGATGTGAGGCCGGCATAGAAAAACATCGGTGCCAGCGTGGTCATGCCCTTAATGCCATTCGCCAACCGCTTGGCATACTCTGCGGACCAGATACCGATGCCGTTTTCCATCGCTACATAAGTAAAAAACATCGTGGCCAGCGGAATCGTGACTCCCAACCCGATTGCAGGGGACGCTGCGCCCCCCGTAATCGCATCCTGTTCGTGCTTCTCGACACCGAAGGAGGCGAACAACAACCCAAGAACTAAAATTCCACCAAAGATGGCAGTGCCCGTCAACAGGATACCCAGACGGTTGCGTTTCAGCGCCAGAGCAATCAATGGGGAACAGGCCATCGCTCCTGCGCCCCACGCAAAATTAAGCTGATTCAATAGTGACGCACTCTTTGTTCCACCCAATTCCGCTACAAACAGATTTGTTCCTGGAGTGATTAACCCATAGCCCAACCCGAAAGCTGCGGTAGCCATTAGAGCCACGCCATGGGTGTCTGCGTTAAGACACGCAAGGCCTCCTCCCATGAGCGTATAACCCAAAACCAGAGCCGGGCGGTATCCGCGCCAGGCGGCAATTCCGCTTGATGCTAGAGTGCCTCCCAATGCAGCCAGGAATTGAAACGACGAGAAAAGACCCGCCTGCCCGTCATCGAGAGACCACCTGCGGATAAAAATGGGCAACATCGGGCCGATGATTGTTGTTGCTATTCCGCTCAGCACAAAGCCTGCGAAGAGCAGGACGAGCAGGTTGCGGTGCCCTGGCGTTTCTGTGACCACTGAATTTTGTTCGCTCATGGGTGATCCGTCATTCTGAAGGACACCGCTCTTTCAAGCAACTTCGCGTTTCTAAAAAATCCTTCTGCCACTAATTCGAAAATTCGATACTCTTTACCGTTCAACTTTCCCGGAATGATGGTTCCCCATGATTGAAGTTGGCCTCGTAGGATTCGGTCTCGCTGGCCGCGCGTTTCACGCCCCGGTGATTCGCGCTGTGCCTGGTTTGCATCTCGCCGCCATTCTCGAACGCAGTGGCACCCAAGCAGCGGAGAAATATCCTGACGTTCGAATCGTGCGGACTCTGGACGAATTGCTCTCCATGTCGGAGATTCGCCTCATCGTGCTTGCCACTCCTAACGAGACGCACTATTCCTTCGCGCGGCAATGTCTTGAGGCGGGCCGTGATGTGGTCGTTGACAAACCGTTCACAACAACTCTTGAAGAGGCTGTTTGGCTGGTGCAGTTTGCGAGGGCCGCCAATCGCCTGCTCACCGTCTATCAGAACCGCCGTTATGACGGTGATTTTCAAGCCATTCGGCAGCTTGTAGTAGCAGGCAAGCTGGGCCGCATCGTCCGGTTCGAAACCAGTTACGACCGCTTCCGCCCTCAACTCAAGCCCGGCGCCTGGCGCGAGACCGCGTGCCCCGGCAGCGGAATCCTATTCGACATCGCACCCCATCTGATCGATCACGCCTTGGTTCTTTTTGGCCTGCCGGAAGCCGTAACCGCCGACGTTCGAACGGAGCGTGAAAACGCCGCCGCCGACGATGCCTTTGATATCACTCTCCATTATTTGAGCGGCATGCGCGCGGTTCTTCGATCCAGCATCCTCGCCGCCGCGCCGCGCCCCCGCTATGTTCTATTCGGAACGCAAGCCAGCTTCGTGAAACAATCCTTCGATCCTCAGGAAATGAATCTCCGCCGGGGCTTTATTCCCGCAGACAAACCTTGGGGATACCAGCCGGAAGAAGACTGGGGCGTCTTGACAGTGCCGAGAGGCGATTCTTTCGAACAGCGGCGCATTCCCTCGGCCACCTGCGACTACCGCGACTATTATTCGAACCTTCGCGATGCCATTCTCGGACGCGCTGCGCTGGCCGTGACTCCCGAATATGCGTTGGAGGTCGTGCGCGTGCTCGAGTTGGCGCGTGAGAGCAGCCAGAAACGCAGCACCATTCCGTGGTGATGCGCGGATTCTCAATCGAATCACACTTTTCAGCAGGCATCGAAGAACTCCGCGTATAATCTCATTTCTCTGACGAATGGAAGGAGCGGCCCCGCTGCCCATGACCATCGAACTGGCACCCTCGATTCTTTCCGCAAACTTCGCCCGGCTGGGCGAAGAAGCGAAAGCGGCGCTGGACGGCGGCGGCACGGTGCTCCACGTAGACGTGATGGACGGGCATTTTGTGCCGAATATCACGGTTGGGCCGTTGGTCGTGGCAGCACTGAGGAAAACTCTTCCCAACGCCATCCTCGATTGCCACCTGATGATTGAACACCCTGACGAATTCATTCCTGCTCTTGCGGAAGCCGGCGCCAGCTGGATTTCCGTGCATCAGGAAGCTTGCATTCATCTTCATCGCACGCTACAGCTGATTGAGTCACACGGATGCAAATCAGGCGTGGTGCTGAATCCCGCCACGCCGGTGCACATGGTGGATGAAGTCCTGGATTTGGTTCACCACGTTCTGGTGATGTCCGTAAATCCTGGATTCGGGGCGCAAAAATTTATTTCTGGCGCTCTCCGGAAGATCAAAACTCTTGTGGAAGTCCGCGAAGCGCTTGGCCTTTCGTTCCGTATCGAAGTGGATGGCGGGGTGGCACTCGATACCGTCGGTGATGTAGTGCGCGCGGGGGCGGAACTGCTGGTCGCCGGTAACGCGGTTTTCGCGAAAGGTAACATCCGTGAAAACGCGAAAAAACTTCTGGAAGCGGCGCGCTCCGCAACTCTCACCCGGGCTTGAGCGAGATCGCGATGCCAACATCACAACCGCAGGCGTTTCTTTTTTCCTACTGCTCCCGATAATTCCAGGTCAGCCCGCCATCCACGAAAAAGGTCGTTCCGGTCGCGTAGTCGGATTCCGAACTCGCCAGGAATGCCGCCATCGCGGCCACATCTTCCGGCTTAGCCAACCGCTTCAGCGGAATGTTTCCCAGTAATGCGTTCAGCTTGACCGGGTCGTTCAACAGCCTTGTGTTGATGGGTGTTTCGATAGCGCCCGGAGCGATGTTGTTGATGGTGATGCCGAGCGGGGCGAGTTCGATCGAAAGGTTGCGCGTCAACATTTTCACGCCGCCCTTGCTCACGCAATACGAAGTAAAATGCGGGAAGGGAAGCTCCTCATGTACGGAGCTGATGTTAATGACCTTGCCGCCGGCCTGCGCCTGCATGCGGTGCTTCACAAACGCCTGGGTAATGAAAAACAGGCCCTTCAGATTGATGTTCAGGACGGCGTCGTAACCTTCTTCAGTGGCGTCCCAGAAATCGGCGTGGCGTTCGAGTCCCGCGTTGTTGACGAGGATGTCGATTTTTCCAAACTGCGCTACGGCGTCCGCGATGAATTTTTTCCCATCCGCAACGCGGCCCACGTCGCATTGAAATCCCACGGCCCTTCGCCCCAGCTTCGGAATTCCCGTTGCTACTTCCTCCGCCCCCGCTTTGTTCGAACGGTAGCAAAAGGCCATGTCCGCGCCTTCCTGCGCGAACCGCTGCGCGATGGCCAGCCCGATTCCCTGGCTTGCCCCGGTAATTGCCGCTACTTTTCCCTCCAGTCGGTTTGCCACGTTTCCTCTCCTTGGGTTTGATTCAGGAGTGTGATGCGCGGAGCTGGTCTTTGTTTCACATGTTGGGCTCTTCTATGATTGAGGAGACGCCTTTTTGGCACCTCTTGAACGGCCGCCGAGCCCCATACTGGTCCAGATTTGGAATGCAGATGAAACCCAAATCTTTAGGACCATTGTGACCATTCCAAAGACTCGCCTTGAACCACCGGATAAATCCATTTTTGAATATGAGGAGGGCGAGGGCGACTCACCCATGGCTCTCAACTCACAAGCGATAGGGTTTCCCCCTAAAAGTGGCGGGAACCTCATCGTTTTTCTTCAAAGGCTGAAGGGCCGGCGACGAGTGCGAAAGGCATGAAGAAACCACCGCCAAGAGAGGGGGAGGGAAAGGCGGGACGGCCTGCTCCGCGGTGTGAAGAAAGGAAACGCTTTGAGAAAGGTTTTCAAGAACTAGTACCGC
Source organism: Acidobacteriota bacterium (assembly GCA_003224515.1). Lineage (GTDB taxonomy): Bacteria > Acidobacteriota > Terriglobia > Acidiferrales > UBA7541 > Acidiferrum. Next base: position 14,613 of record QHZC01000288.1, on the reverse strand, counting down.
CGGAAACTTGGCAAAAGATCTGGCGAGGGCAGAATAAGTTGCGATAGCCCACGGTGTTACAAAAAAGATCCAGCATGGCAACGTACTTGCCTATTTAATCCAACGGTCAATCTATTTTGGGCTCCTGGCTGCTAGCCGACGGGGCTATCCGCCTTCCACCGGGGATCCTTGAAAAAGGGCGCAGGGTGTGCCAGGAAGGACTTTGTGAGAGAACTGAGACCGCCTGAGGCTCGCGAATTTCCCGAGGCCGAAACCATTCGATTAGCGCAACGGGGCGACGGCGCTGCATTTGAATGCCTGTACCGATCGCACTGTGCGCGAGTATTTGCCCTGTGTGCGCGCATGTTGAAAAACACGGCCGAAGCCGAAGATTTAACGCAGGAGATTTTCTTGCATGTCTTCCGCAAGATTCACTCGTTTCGAGGTGGCTCCGCGTTTTCCACATGGCTGTATCGTGTGAGCATGAATATAGTGCTCATGCGCCTGCGCAGAAAGACGTTCGCGAAAACGTCCCTCGATGAAATCGGAGAAGCTGGGGAGACAACCGGCGCCTCACCAAGAGAGCTGGGTGGGCCAGACCTGCACCTGGAAGGCTACATCGATCGCACCACTCTCCAGAAGGCTGTCGATCAGTTGCCCCCCAGGTTCAAAGCGATGTTTGTCCTTTATGACGTCCAAGGCTACGCGCACCGCGAGATCGCCAAAATCCTAGGTTGCTCGCTGGGCACTTCAAAATCGCAATTGCACAAAGCTCGCCGGCGTCTCCGTGAACTATTGTGGAAAGACCGACAACTCGGCCTCACGGGATGGACGCCGCTCCATCCATCAAGCCGCTGAAGGAATGAGGCCGGCGCTCCTTGTCCTTCCGAAGATGTGAATCGCTCTAACTCTTTTCCACAACGGCGCCCCCCTTCTCCGTATCTCTCCTGACTGCCGCCCCGTTCGAATTGCCTTGCTCCAGGGAAGAGCACCCGCCGCCCCGTTCAGGAATAGATAGCGGCATTGACCAGGACTTCCACACTCCCACCGGTTGAGCCGGGCCCCGGCCGGCCCCGCAGGGCGCAAGGGGACCCTGTCCGAATGGCCAGTTATCCTTCGGCATCTGCGGTCAATTGACCGACCCGGGGACGCCGCCGCAGGCTATGCTCTGATGAGGAGAATCGCGATGAAATACACACCCTTGGCAGTTGTTTTTGCGGCGCTGATTCCCTCCTTGGCTTATGCGCAGAATACACAATTCTCCGACTGCCGGACTCTTGAGGCCGCGGGTAACAATGTCGGGCCGGACGAAGCACTTGTCGATGGAATGGTTTGCAGGGTAGTAAAACCCAAAGCAAATTCGTCAGTTTCTTCACCAGTTTCCGGAAAAACCGCAGAGACTGAGAACCGCATGGCCCTCCTGGGTATTATCGAGCCGGAAACGCTGCGATCTAAGGTGAAAGCGGAAGAAAAGCCGACAGGGGTGATACGGCCAGCTGCGCCGGCTCTCGGAAAAACGGCAGAAACTGAAAACCGCATGGCCCTCCTGGGTATTATCGAGCCGGAAATGCTGCGGTCCAAATTGAAAGCACAAGCAAACGCGGCAGAGAAAGTGGCGGCACCTCGAACAGATACTGAGCCCGAAACCGAGTCAGGGGCGAATGTAACGCCGCAGTCTGCACGGTTTAAAATGAAACCTGCAACTAGCCTGGGAGAAATTGCGCGAGCATATCAAAAAAATTCGCAGGCCCAAGCAGCAGCGGGGCCCCAAGACATAGTAGAGCAAAAGAAACCACCCAGTGAAGTGGAACTCGCGGCGGCACCGACGACTACTGCGCCAGAAACGGCAACGACTACGCTGCTTCAGCCGAGCCAGAAGGCTAACCCCTTGACGGCGGCACAAACGCCGACGTCCGAGGTGACGCCGGAAGAAACCCCAATTACCCCAGCCTCGGTAACACCCACCGAGCCTCAGCCCGCAGCGAAGACTGAAGTTTTTGCAGCGCCGCAAACGCCAGCGCCCGCGGAGAAAGCCGAAACAAATTTGCCAGCGGTTGTGGCCACACCGGTCACAACCCCGGAGGCTCAGTCAGATGGCAAGATGGAAGTATTTGCATCGGCAGCAGGAGCACCGCCGTCTCAAGTGAAGCCCGAGGCGAGTCCCGTGGCAGCTCCGGCGGCAGAAGATGTCGCAGCTAGTGAGCCACAGAAAACCATGTCGCTAGGAGTGTTTGTCGCGCCAGAGACGTCATCGTTGCAGACGAATCGCGCGCCAGAGGTTGTTTCTTACGGTAGCGCCCAGGAAGATGGCTTCAATGATGGACAACGAGCGGGGTGCACGAAAAACGTGTCGTTAGGAAGTCTGGATAAAGAGAGACTATTTTTGGCCATTCCGGAGTGGGCAACGAACTGGTACGAAAAGAACCAGAAGAGGTTTCCCGGAATGTGCTTCTCAGACTCGCCCATGCCTGGAGCGCAAAATTACTTGGTTGTTTTTTACACGCCCGCGCCGGCCGGTTCCGGAATCGACCCGCTGACAAAGATATCTGCTTCGACCGACATGTCGCAACTTTCTGGAGTTGGAACTTTCACGACGAGCTACGGCTCAACGTGGCACTACAGCTTTGACCGAACAGCGACGACCACGGTCACCACCGTTTTGACCGAAAAAGTGCCCCACAACCTGCAGTCAAATGTCCTGTATGCCACTGCGTACTCTGAGCAAGGCGTTGCGATTTCTCAACACTGGCCCACGGCCACGACCAAGAGCGCCAAGGCAACATCCGGAAAGCACGGAAAGAACCGGGATGCCGCGCTCCCCGCAATTCAAATGCTGGCCGAATTGCTGAACGAAATGGCGGAAGACATCGCGAAGCGTTAGAGCCTTCCAAGGATCTGCTCCGGTCGCAGAGATGTGCATGCAGCGGTTCAACTCCTTGCGATCTGCCGCTGCCCCTTTCAAAGGTCCTCGTTTCTTACGAGCCTATGGCCTTGAATCGCAAACTACATTGTTTCCGAACTTCGCATAAGGCCGGCATGGCTTTTTGCGTGTGAAGTTCGGCGAAGCGCCACGGCCCTGGGAAACCAAGAACGGGCCTAGCGGCACGATACATCGCCTCCCTATTGGGGCAAAGCCCAGGCGCTAGGCGATGGTGACTTCGGGGCTGAGGTACACGTCCTGGATGGCGTTGAGGAGTTGAACGCCTTCTTTCATGGGTCGTTGGAAGGCTTTGCGGCCGGAGATGAGGCCGGTGCCGCCGGCGCGCTTGTTGATGACCGCAGTGGCGACGGCTTCTTCGAAGTCGTTTGCGCCCGACGCGCCGCCGCTGTTGATCAAGCCCGTGCGGCCCATATAGCAGTTGGCTACCTGGTAGCGGGTCAAGTCGATGGGGTGATCGCTGCAGAGGTCCGTGTAGATGCGCTTGTCAAACTTGCCGTAGCTGGAATCGCCGATGTTGAGGGCCTGGTAGCCGCCGTTATTTTCCGGGAGTTTCTGCTTGATGATGTCGGCTTCGATGGTCACGCCGAGATGGTTGGCCTGCCCGGTGAGGTCGGCGGAGACGTGATAGTCCTTGTCCTTCTTGAAAGCGTTGTTGCGGAGATAGCACCAAAGGACGGTGGCCATGCCGAGCTCGTGGGCCTTTGCGAAGGCCTGGCTGATTTCCACGATCTGGCGGCCGCTCTGGTCGGAGCCGAAATAAATCGTGGCGCCAACCGCGGAAGCACCAAGGGCGTATGCTTGCTGCACGGTGCCGAACAAGATTTGATCGGCCTTGTTCGGGAAAGTCAGCAGCTCATTGTGATTGATCTTTACGATAAACGGGATTTTGTGGGCGTACTTGCGTGCGACGGAGCCAAGCACGCCGAATGTGGAAGCAACGGCGTTGCAGCCGCCTTCCATGGCCAGCTTCACGATGTTCCCGCCGTCGAAGTAATCAGGATTTTTCGCGAAGCTCGCGCCACCGGAGTGCTCGATGCCTTGATCGACGGGGAGGATCGAGAGATAGCCCGTGCCGCTCAACCGGCCGTGGCCGAACATGCGCTGCAGATTTGCGAGCACGCGAAGGCTACGATCGGTAGAGGCGTAGATGCGGTCGACAAAGTCCGGGCCGGGAAGATGCAAGCGCTCCTTGGCGATTCTCGGCGACTTGAATCCCAACAGGGATTCCGCCCTTGCGCCAAGATAGGTTTCAATTTGTCCCTGGATCGTGCTGGTTGCCATTTCTTTCTCCTCGTTATAGGTGTGACCCTTAAGCAGTCAACTATTCTCGAATTCCTATCGAAAGCATGCCCCCGGCGGCAGTGTCCACCAGCCAAAGCAATCTTCCATTCTTCGGCTGGAGAAGTTGCGCGGGCAATTGTTCCGGCTCAAACGGACCTTCCAGTACGGCTTTCAGTGCCCGTGCTTTGTCCGCGCCTGTCACCATGAAGACGATTTGCGCGGCATTGCAGGCGACCGGCGCGGTGAGAGTGATGCGTTCCGCGTACAACTTGCCCACCCAGTTTCTCACGGCGATGCGCCTGTCCGCATGCAACGCTTTGGTTCCTGGGAAAAGCGAGAGCGTGTGCCCTTCGTTGCCCATCCCTGCCAATACCAGATCAAATCGCGGATACTCTCCATCCTTCAGCTTGAAATATTCTTTCACAGCCTTTTCGTATTCTAGCGCGGCCTGTTCCGCGTCCGGATATTCGCCCTTGATTCGTGTGACCTGCTCCGGTTTGATCGGCGCCTTTGAAATCATAGCTTCCGTCGCCATGCGAAAATTGCTGTCCGCATGGTCCGGCGCGACATGGCGCTCGTCGCCGAAAAACAGATGTATTTTATCCCAAGGAACTTGCGAGCGCAGCGTCGGATCGTTCACCAGGAGGCGGTAGAGCGCTTTCGGGGTCGATCCCCCTGCCAGCACGGCGTTGAACGAGCCTTTCTCGCGTACCGCTGATGCCGCGGCTTGAACGAACTCCTGCGCTGCGCGCTTGGCAATGGCCGCGCCATCTGCCAGGATTCGAATCTCACCACCCACTCGCGCTCCTCTCAGGTGATGATTCCGGCTTTATCGGGAGCGGCGATCCGGCCGCGCTTGTCAATTTCTTCTTCCCCGATGCGCCGCCACGAGCGCCCGTCGCGTTCCAGCAAATCGTCAGCCTCGATAGGCCCCCACGAGCCTGCCGCATAGTTCGGGAAACCGCGGGCGGGCAAAGCGTGCCAGACGTCCAGAATGGGCTGAATCACATTCCATCCGGCTTCGACCATGTCCGACCGCTGGAAGAGCGTGGCATCGCCCGCCATGCAATCGCGCAGCAGCCGCTCGTAGCCGGTGCTGTGCTCCAGTCCGAAATAGGTACAGTAATCGAAATCCATATTCACCAGGCCGAGCTTCATGACCGAGCCCGGAACCTTTGCGCCGAAGCTCAGGGAAATGCCTTCCTCGGGCTGAATATGGATGACCAGGCGGTTGGTTTCTAGATTTTTTACCGTGGTGTTGCGGAACAAGACGAAGGGAGTCCTGCGGAACTGGATCACGATCTCCGTTGTGCGTTGCGCGAGCCGCTTTCCCGTGCGCAGATAGAACGGCACACTCGCCCAGCGCCAGTTGTCGATCTGCAATTTTAGGGCGACAAACGTTTCCGTATTCGAATCCGGTGCCACGTCCGGCTCGCTGCGGTAGCCTCGGACGCGCTGGCCGTCTACCGTGCCGGCGCCGTACTGGCCGCGGACCATGTTTTTCAGAACATCTTCGGGGTTGAGCGGCTGGATGGCGTGCAGGACTTCGGCTTGTTTATTGCGGACTTGATCGGCATCGAAGGAAATGGGCGGTTCCATGGCGGTCATGGTTAAGAGTTGGAACAAGTGGTTCGGCACCATGTCGCGCAAGGCGCCTGCGGTCTCATAGAAACCGCCGCGATGCTCCACGCCGACGGTTTCCGCCGCGGTGATCTGCACGTGGTCCACGTAGTTTCGGTTCCACAACGGCTCGATGATATTGTTCGAAAAGCGAAAGACCATCACGTTTTGGACGGTCTCTTTGCCGAGATAGTGGTCGATGCGGTAGATCTGCCTTTCCGTCAGAACCTGCTTCAAGTCCTGGTTGAGCTGCTTCGCCGATTCCAGGTCATGGCCAAATGGCTTTTCGACGATCACCCGCGCCCAGCGGTCGCTTTCTTCCTTCGTCAGGCCGCATTCGCCCAGCTTCTTGACGATCAGAGAGAAGAATCGCGGTGCGACCGCCAAATAGAAGAATCTGTTTCCGAGCGCGTTATGAAGCTTGTCAGCCTGTTCAATTTGCTCTTTTAGCCGCTTGTAGGCGTCCGTGTCCTGAAAATCGCCCCGTACGTAATAGATTCGCTCGGCGATCCCGTCCCAGAACTTCAGGTCGACTGGTGCGGGAGCGTATTTGGGGATCTCTTCGCCCAGCATCTTCCGAAAGCTCTCCGTGGTGTAGTCGTTGGTCGCGAAGCCAACAATGGCGAATTGTTTCGGAAGAAGATTGTCCTGAGCGAGATTGCAAAGTGCCGGAAGCAACTTGCGTTTCGTCAGGTCGCCACTTGCGCCGAAAATAACCATCACGCAGGGCGCCGCAGTCGGATTCGCGTCTGGGTGGTTCGGGATCATAGCTGGAATCTTCTGACTTCGGGTCCTAAACGCTTTGCGTAACTTCTAATGGCCGGACTTCTTTTCGATGTGCCCGCCGAATTGGAAGCGCATCGCGGACAATATTTTCGCCGCAAAATCATCTTCGCCGCGCGATGTAAACCTCTGAAACAGAGATGCGGTCAGAACCGGCGCGGGCGCAGTTGATTCGATGGCCGCGAGGATGGTCCAGCGGCCTTCGCCGGAATCGGAGACGCGGCCCGAGAAACGTTCGAGGGTCGGCTGGTCGAGCAGGGAAATGGCGGTTAGATCGAGAAGCCACGATGCTACGACACTGCCCCGACGCCAAACTTCCGTAATGTCCGCGAGATTGAAATCGTACTGATAGTGTTCAGGATTCCGCAGCGGGGTGGTTTCCGCGTCGGCCTCGCGGTGGGATTTGCCCGCGTTGGCATGTTTGAGGATGTTCAAGCCCTCGGCGTAAGCGGCCATCAAGCCATACTCGATGCCATTGTGAACCATCTTGACGAAGTGGCCGGCGCCCGAAGGGCCGCAGTGAAGATAGCCTTCCTCGGCTGTGCCAGCTACCTTTTCGCGCCCGGGTGTGCGATCTACCTTGCCGCGCCCCGGCGCGAGCGTTTTGAAAATCGGATCGAGGCGCTTTACGACGTCCGTCTCGCCGCCGATCATCTGGCAATAACCGCGCTCGAGTCCCCAGACGCCGCCGCTGGTGCCGACGTCACAATAATGGATTCCCTTGGTCGAGAGTTCTTTTGCGCGGCGAATGTCATCGATGTAGTAAGAATTTCCACCATCGATAACGGTGTCGCCGGCTTCGAGTTTGCCCAGTAAATCGCGTAGCGAGGCGTCGACCACCGCGGCCGGCACCATGAGCCAGATCGCGCGGGGCTTTTGCAGTTTCTTGACGAAATCATCGAGAGAACTCGAGCCGGTCGTGCCTTCGCCTTCCAGTTGTTTAACGGAATCCGCGCTGCGGTCATACACGACGCACTTGTGACCGTTTTTTTGCAGGCGCCGAACCATGTTGGCGCCCATCCTTCCCAGTCCGATCATGCCAAGCTGCATCGTGTTCGCTCCTCGCTTTATGTCAAAGAAATGGTTCAATGATCTGCGCGATGGCCTTTTGCACCGCCTTGGCCAGCGTTGCGAGTCCCGATTTCAAATTCTTCCCGAGGTGGACGCGCAAGGCGCGGCGGCCACGCTCGGCTAGAACGGCAAAATCGCCGCGAGCCTGCGCGGCTTTCACGATCCCGAAGGTGTATTTCTGCCCGGGTACCGGAAGATCCTTGGCATCGTCCGAAGTGATCTGCAGAAAAACGCCGCTATTGGGACCACCTTTGTATGCTTGTCCCGTGGAGTGCAAGAAGCGCGGGCCAAAACCCAGAACCGTGGCCACCCTTTTCTTGTCGCGCACGGCGTGCCGAATCGTTTGCAAGGTCTTTTCATTCGCGGGATTCATCGTAATGTAGCCGAGGACTGCAAAATAGTCACCCGCGCCCAGCCGCGAGAGATGCGCTTTCAAAACGTCTACAAGTTTCGTGCGGCCTTTCAGCTCAGGAAGAAAGGAGATTCCGGTGGAAGACTTCCCGTCGTTTCGTACTGGCCCGTCAATTTTTTGGTTTCGATCTTGCTCGCTTCGACATCAGGCTGGTTGAAGGCGTTGATTCCTAGGATGGAGCCGGCCACGGCAGTAGCGATTTCCCAGCGGAAAAACTCCTGGCCGAGGTTGTAGATGTTCGGCAGAGTGATGCGCACGACGCCATGCCCGGCCTTTTCGAGCGCGGCAACCGCGCCATCTTGCGCCTTGCTTGGCTTGGACGCCAGGCGCAGATAAGCGAACACCCGGTCATTGCTGTAGGCAGCGGGTTTGGCGAGGCGTTCACGATCAACGGGAATAATGCCTTTGCCGATTTTTCCGGTGGATTCGGCAATCAACTGCTCGAGCCACGCGCCAAGATCGAAGATTCCGGGCGAAGTGACGATCGTAAGCTTGTCCCGGCCATGATTGGCGGCGACGCCCAGAATGGTTCCCAGGACAACGCCTGGATTGGAATCGGCGGACGACGCTGCGCCGCACGCCACGACCATCTCTTTCGTGTTTTTCAAGAATTTCGCCACGTCCAGGCCCATGACGGCGGCGGGGACCATGCCAAAGTTGGAAATCGCGGAATAGCGGCCACCGATGCTCGGCACACCCATGAAAATCTTGCGGAACTTATCAGTTGCGGCGACCTGTTGCATCTGGGAGCCCGGGTCGGTGATAGCGATGAAGCGATTGCCAGCTTCTTTTTCGCCTACCTTGGCCTTCACGCGCTCGAAAAAGTATTGTTTGTAAATGTTGGGCTCGAGCGTGCTGCCGGACTTGCTCGAAACGATGCAGATCGTCCTCCTGAGGTCCACTTTCTCTTCGATGGCCTTGATTTGCGCAGGGTCGGTGGAATCGAGAACGTGCAGCTCAGGAAAACCTTTGATCTTTCCAAACGTCATGCGCAGAACTTCGGGGCAGAGGCTGGATCCCCCCATGCCCAGCAAGAGCGCGTGTTTGAAGCGCGCCTTCTTCACATCCTCGGCAATCTGCTTGAGAGCGTCAATGCGCGCGAGCTGCTCTTCGGTGATGGTGAGCCAGCCGAGCCAATTACTCTCGTCCGTGCCAGTCCAGAGTGAAGCATCCTTCTGCCAAAGACGCGCGACTTTGTTGTTTTTTTTCCAGTCGTCGAGGGACGCGGCCACCGCGCCTGCAAGCTGATTCGGCAAGTTGTAGGTTTGGCGGTTCAGACTCACGCACGCACTCCCGCGTTTTTGCCCACGGCATCCAGCAGGGTCTTGAAGGCGTCGGCGAACAGCTTGACGCCGTCGACCATCAGTTTGTTCGTCACTTCTTTCATGGAGATTCCGGCCTTGGCGAGATCGGCCATGGTCTTCGCGGCGCCTTCAACGTTTTCAGTGAGACTGGGGCGAAGTTTTCCGTGATCGCGGAAGGCATCAAAGGTTGCTGGCGGAATGGTGTCCACGGTGTCCGCGCCGATGAGTTCTTCGACGTAGAGCACATCCCGATACTTTGGATTTTTGGTGCTGGTGCTGGCCCACAGGAGGCGCTGGGTCTGTGCGCCCTTGGCCGCAAGGGTCTTCCAGCGCGGGCCGCCAAAAAGTTCCTGATACTTCTTGTAGGTGAGCCTGGCGTTGGCAATGGCCACCTTGCCGAGGAGGCTCTCGAGCAGTGCCTTCTGGCCAACATCGGTCGTGGTCTTGAGCTTTTCGTCGATCTTGCTATCAACCAGGGTATCAATGCGGCTGACGAAAAAGCTGGCGACGCTGGCGATGTGACTGATGTCCTGGCCTTTTCTAAGGCGAGCTTCGAGAGCGGATAGGAACGCTTCGGCGACTTGTTCGTAAGCGGACTGCGCGAAGAGCAGTGTGATATTGATGTTGATACCTTCTTCGAGCGCCTGGCGTATGGCGGGGAGGCCTTCGGGCGTCCCGGGAATCTTGATCATGACATTCGGGCGATCCACGGTCTTCCACAGGCGGCGAGCTTCGGCGAGCGAGGCTTTGGTATCGAAGCCAAGAAACGGCGAAACTTCCAGGCTGACGTAGCCGTCGCGCCGCTTCGTTTGGGTATACACCGGCTTGAATATGTCGCACGCGTCCTGCACATCGCGAATAGCGATTTTTTCGAAGACGCCGTTGGCGTCGAGTTTCTTCGCGTCCGGCGACATGAGGACATCGTTGTATAGGTTGCTGCCCGTGATGGCTTTTTCAAAGATTGCCGGATTCGAGGTCATACCGCGCAGTCCGTCGTTTTCAATATACTGATTCAACCGGCCGCTGGTGAGCAGGTCTCTGCGGATGTAATCCATCCAGGGGGATTGTCCGTAGGTGAGCAGCGCTTTCAGCGGATTGGTTCCCTGGCCGGTGCCTAGGTTTGGGATCGTTGTTGTAGTCGTCATGCTGATTCTCCTTCAGCTCGAAGTGCGTTCGAAACTCTATTGTACCTCTGGAGCAGGGTGGGCGCGCTCTGGCTCCGAATACCGATCGTTTTTCCTACTGCTTCAAGCCCGCCGCAAACTTTGCTTCCAGTGCTCTCACTTTTCCCAGCCGGCGTACGTGTCTTTCTTCGTTCGTGAACTTTGCGCCCAGAAAGGCCTTCACCAGATCCTCCGCCAGCTTCACACCGATCACGCGCGAACCCAGCACCAGGACGTTGATGTCATCATGCTCTACTCCCTGATGCGCCGAATACGTGTCATGGCACATCCCGGCTCGAATCCCCGGCAATTTATTTGCCGCCACGCTCGCGCCGACGCCGCTGCCGCAGATGAGAACGCCGCGTTCGGCCTTGTGGTCCAGCACTGCCCGGCCCAGGGCTTCGGCAAAGTCCGGATAATCGGAAGGATTTTCATTGAACGCGCCGACATCCAGCACATCGTGCCCCAGAGAGCGCAGCAAATCCTCCATGGCTACCTTCAATTCAAACCCAGCGTGGTCCGAGCCAATCACGATCTTCATTGCCGGCTCACTTTCCGAGGACTTCCCTCGCTGCCGCCACGACTTTGTCCGCTTCCATCCCGAACTTTTTCAACAGGTCCTTCAGAGGCGCCGATGCGCCAAAGCTGCGCATCCCAATCATCTTGCCCTTGGGGCCGACGTAGCGCTCCCATCCGAAAGTGGAAGCCATCTCCACGGAAACCCGCGCCGCCACATTCCGAGGGAGGACGCTCTCCTTGTACGCGGCGTCTTGGCGTTCGAAGAGTGCCCATGAAGGCATGCTGACGACCCGCGCCTTGATGCCGGCGGCATTCAATTTTTCGCCGGCTTCCACGCAAAGAGACACTTCGCTCCCGCTGCCCATGAGGATCACATCGGGTTTCCCGCCCGGAGCCTCTGCAAGAATGTAAGCGCCCTTGGCAACGCCTGCGGCGGGAGCATATTTCGTGCGATCGAACGTAGGCATGGCCTGGCGCGTCAGAACCAAAGTAGAGGGTCCACGGGTATGCTGCAGGATGACCTTGTAGGCTTCCACCACTTCATTGGCATCGCCCGGCCGCAGGATCAGCATGTTAGGCATCGCGCGCAAGGACGCCAGTTGCTCGATGGGCTGGTGCGTCGGTCCGTCTTCTCCCAGCCCAATCGAGTCGTGCGTGAAAATGTAAATCGCAGGGATTTCCATCAGCGCGCCGAGGCGCATGCTCGGGCGCATGTAGTCGCTGAAATTAAAGAACGTTGCGCTAAACGCCCGGAGTTTCGACAGGGTCATTCCATTCACGATCGCGCCCATGGCATGTTCCCGCACGCCGAAATGGACGTTGCGTCCGCGATACTGATCCGGGTAGAAATCTCCGGCGCCGTCAAACGTCAGGTTCGTCTTGTTGGATTTGGCCAAGTCTGCCGATCCGCCAACCAGCCACGGGATATTCTTGGCCAGGACGTTCAGCGTTTTTCCTGAGGATTCGCGCGTCGCCATGCCCCTCGGATCGGCAGGGAAGCTCGGCAAATCCTGGTCCCAGCCGTCAGGCAATTGGCCGCTCTGCATTTTGCTCAGTTGATCGACGAGCTGCGGAAACTGTTTCTTGTACTCCTCGAATTTTGCCTTCCACGCCGCGTGGACCTCGGCTCCGCGCCTGCCCGCGCCGTTCTTGAACTGGTCATAGACTCCGTCAGGGACCAGAAACTTTGCATCTTCGGGCCACCCGTAGTTTTTCTTCACGAGTTTGACTTCCGCTTCACCCAGTGGCTCGCCATGTGCTTCGTAGGAATCCTGCTTGTGGGGCGATCCGTACCCGATGTGGCTGTCCACCACCATGAGCGTTGGCCGGTCTTTCGACCTGAGGAAATAATCGTAGCCGCGGGCCAGCATGTCCAAATCGTTGGCGTCCGTCACGTGCGTGACGTTCCAGCCGTAGCCCTTGAAACGCGTCATCACATCTTCGCTAAAGCACCATTCGGCGGGACCATCGAGGGTCACCCGGTTGTTGTCGTAGATCCAGCAGAGATTGGAGAGCTTCAGATGGCCCGCGAGCGAAGCAGCTTCGCAAGCCACCCCCTCCATCAGGTCGCCATCCCCGCAAATCGCGTAGACATTGAAATTGAAAATATCGAATCCGGGGCTGTTGAAATTCTCCGCGAGCCATTTGCCGGCAATTGCCATGCCCACGCTATTCCCTGCGCCTTGGCCGAGCGGCCCGGTGGTCGTTTCGACTCCGGTGGTGAGGTGCGACTCGGGATGCCCCGGTGTCCTGCTGTCGATTTGCCGGAATCGCTTGATCTCCTCCATCGAGACAGCAAGATCGTTTGTAACCTTTCCTTGACTATTGACCGCGCGCACTCCAGTCAAGTGGAGCGTGGCATAGAGAAGCATCGAGGCGTGACCGGCGGACAGAACGAAACGGTCACGATTTGGCCATGTGGGATCCGCGGGATCGTAGCGGAGGAAGCGCTGCCACAGAGAGTAGACCGCCGGCGCAAGACCCATCGGGGCGCCGGGGTGACCTGAGTTCGCTTGCTGGACCGCATCGATCGCCAGAGTACGGATGGTATTCATGCTTAGAAGGTCGAGGTCCAGCTGACTTTTTGGCTGACTCACATTGGCTCCTGTCGCGGGCAGGAGGACACCCGCAGATCATGGTCGGGTTTTAGATGCACCGCGGCACGGATCGGGTCAAGAGATTTTACGCCAAAACGAAAAAACTCGCTCGCCTGGGCATGTTCCTGCAACCCATTTCAAGATTCGCCACCATGCTTCTCGAATCGGCACCTTCAAGACTCAGCATTTTTCACTAGTCAAGCGGTAAAATCTGAAATACTGGGGGGGGGGAATCCAGAACGGGCAAAAGCCCGTTTGTTCTTACCAAGAACTACCAGGTCCACGTCCCGATTTGTGATTTGAATTGAGCGAAGTCCCGCGCATGTTGCTTTATTCTTATCTGCTCGGCCCGGGTGGCGGAATGGCGGACGCTGAAGACTTAAAATGCATTTTCAGGTTCCGTCCCAAGACGCCTCTATCCGCCAAGTACCACCAAAACAAAGAGACTTACCACCTCATACTGACCCGGTCCCGTCCTGTCTGACCTGGACGCGACACCTCAACTGACACTATAACTAGCACCGACTTTGCTTTTGAATATATCTTCCTCAGGGGACCGTGCGGTATCTTGGGACGCTTTCCCAGAACCGGTAAAACCGATTTTGGCTAACACGACTGAAATGCACAAGCGTGCGCCTCTAACTCCCGATCTACATTTACGGGTGCGAAGGTTCAAAGCGGACCATAATTGGCTATACTATGTGGCCGAGCAGGGGGTGCATATGGATTCACGCATCGAAAGCCAGCGCGAAATCGTAGCCGAGCACATACGCCGCGAGAACGCTCACGACTGGCCTGGTGTTCACGATACTTTCGTTCAGGATGACCGCGCCTATTACGAGGTTGTGCCGCTCGGCGCAAGGTTTAACGGCATCGAGAGCGTCCGCGATTTCTACCGGGCCATTTCCACTGCTCTGCCTGACCTGCACATCGATGTCGTTTCGGAATATGACGTTCCTGCCTGTTCCATTCGCGAGGTGGTGATCACGGGCACGCACAGAGGAGCGTACCTGGGTCTTCCACCCCTGGGGAACAAGGTTCGCGGCGAGCTGGCTGCCTTCTATCTTTTCAACGAAGATTGCACCAAGCTCATCGCCGAGCGCATCTACTGCGACCAGGCCAGGCTTGCTGAACAAATGCAATCCAAGCGGATGGCTAAAACTGCATGAACCGACCATTTCATGCAGACCACGTTCCGCGCCCGAGTCCTGTAGGTCGAAAATTCCATGTTGTGCCGGACAAGTCCGCTTCTGGGAAATTGCAACATCGTGGTCCACTGGGCTGTGTAGTCGCGTTAGAAATAGCGCGCTTATACGGCAAGTGGAAGTCATCCCGTTGCCGTCCGCAGCCAGGGTCAAGAGACATTGCCCCTGTCTACGCCATATCCGCTGTGGCCGGACGGACCGGAGTTTATGGGTTCAGCCAGCTTAGGATCACTTTTCCA